>CALCUD010000086.1 GCA_937906775.1 uncultured Clostridia bacterium | reverse complement strand
CCACGCTCTCCGGAAAGGCCAGCCGGGAACGGATGCCGCTCGAGGACAAGAGCGTCCGCCGTCCGCTGACGGTATTCTGCACCGCAATCAGCGTATTTGTCATTATGCTGTATATCGCCGTTCCCTTCGGCGCGCTGTTCAATCTGTGGGGATACGATTACTCGCTGAGCTTCAAATGGTTTGAGCAGCTGTTCCGCGACGACGGCATGAAGGCGTTTGTCGATTCCTTCGTCCTCTCCGCCATCTCCGCTCCGATCACGGCGCTGCTGAGCATGATCATCAGCTACATTGTTGTGAAGCGGAAGTTCAAATCCAAGGGCTTCATTGAGTTTGTCAGCATGCTGGCGATGGCTGTGCCCGGTACGGTCCTGGGCGTCGGATTCATCCGCGGTTTCGCCAACGGCGTTCTGCGGACCGGCTTCATGCAGGGGATCTACGGTACCGGCGTGATCCTGGTGATCGTGTTTGTGGTCCGCAGTCTCCCGGTCGGGACCCGCAGCGGTATCAGCGCCCTGCGTCAGATCGACAAGTCGATCGAAGAAAGCGCGTACGATCTGGGCGCCGGAAGCGGGAAGGTGTTTACCTCCGTTACGCTGCCCCTGATCAAGGACAGCTTCCTGAGCGGACTGGTCACCACCTTTGTCCGTTCCATCACCGCCATCAGCGCGATCATCCTGCTGGTGACGCCGAGATATCTGCTGATCACCTGCCGCATCAACGAATTTGCGGAAAAAGGCGCTTACGGTGTTGCCTGCGCCTATGCGACCATTCTGATCCTGATCGTGTATGCGGCGATCGTGCTCATGAATACGGTGATCCGGCACTTCGGAACCAGCAAAAAGTTGAAGGGGGAGAACTGATATGCCGAAAGAGAGCAAAGGCGTGCGCCTGGATCATATCAGCAAGATTTATAAGGATCCCAAAGCCGGGAAGGAATTCTACGCTGTTCACGACGTATCGCTGGATATTCAGCCCGGCAGCTTTGTCACGCTGCTGGGTCCCAGCGGATGCGGCAAGACGACCACCCTGCGGATGGTGGCTGGATTCGAAAGCCCCGACGAGGGCGAGATCTATCTCGGCGGCGAACCGATCAACGCCCTGACACCCAATAAGCGCGATACCGCCATGGTTTTCCAGAGCTACGCGCTTTTCCCGCATTACAATGTATTCGACAATGTGGCTTACGGACTGAAGCTCCGGAAAGTGCCGAAAAACGAGATCGAAGAGCGGGTGGAAAAGATCCTCGGCCTGGTCGAGATGAGCGGGATGGAGAGCCGGATGACGAACCAGCTTTCCGGTGGCCAGCAGCAGCGCGTCGCGCTGGCCAGAGCGCTGGTGGTGGAACCCGGCGTCCTGCTGTTTGACGAACCGCTGAGCAATCTGGACGCGAAGCTTCGCGTCACCATGAGGACGGAGATCCGGAAGATCCAGCAGAAGCTGGGGATCACCGCGATCTATGTCACGCATGATCAGTCCGAAGCCATGAGCATTTCGGATCAGATCATTATCATGAAGGGCGGCGTCATCGCGCAGATGGGTTCCCCGAAGCAGATCTACTATCATCCGGCGAATGAGTTCGTGGCGGACTTTATCGGAGAAGCGAACTTCATCAAAGGAAAGGTCGAAAGCACGAACGGGACGGATTGTCTTGTGAATGTCAACGGCCATACGGTGACCGTGGAAACGGATACGGAGAGGAAGACCGGTGAGGACGCCGAGATCGTTCTCCGGCCCGAAGCCATTGAACTGTCGGAAAACGGCATGCTGCCCTGCGATGTGGAACTGAGCTGTTTCATGGGCTCCTACCAGAACTATCATGTCCGCCTGGAGGACGGCACGCTGGTCAAGATCGCGGACAACTGCCCCATCAACAAGCGCGTTTTCGAGGTTGGCGAAAAGGCGGCCATTTCCTTCGGAAAGGATTGCGCGCATCTGCTGTAAAAAAAGAACGGGCTGCCGGCCGGCAGCCCGTTTTCAGCGGGTCGATTACTTTTTCTTGAAGAGGCCCAGGATCTTCTGGATGAAGTTTTTGCCTTCCTTCACGGCTTCGCCGGCGTCGCCGCCGAGCTTTTCCTTGACGCCGTCAACGATCTTGGAGATGTCAGCTGCGTCAACATCGATGCCCAGCAGTTCCTTGATCGCGTCGGCCGGATTGGCCAGGAATTTGGCGATCAGGTCTTTTTTGCCGGTGAGCTTGCCTACGAGGTCGGAAATGATCTTGGAGATATCCATGATGCAGTACCCCTTTCTTCAATACCCTTTGGAAACAAGCGTATTATAACGGCTGACGGGTAAATTTTCAATGAATTCATGAATTTGTTATTCAAAAGTTCACAAAAATGGGTTACAATAAGAAAAAAACGGAAGGACGGATGGAATCATGGCTACGAAAAAAGTCGGGGTCCTGGTGAAGGAAGCCCGTACGGCTGCCGATCTGACGCAGGAAGCCCTCGCAAAAAAGGTGAAAAACGGCCTGACAGCCAACGATATCAGCAAATGTGAACGCGGGGAGGCGGATCTGACCGCGACCCAGCTGAAGGAGATCGCCAAGGTCTGCGGCGTGACCCAGACGTCGCTGGTCAACGCGCCGAAGAACCTGTCCGCGGCTGCGGCGAAGAAGGCGGCCGCCGCGAAGAAGACGGAAACCGCGGCGAAGAAGACCACCGCGAAGAAGACGGAAACCGCGGCGAAGAAGACTGCCGCGAAGAAGACCGAAACCGCCGCCAAGAAGCCGGCGACCCCCGCGAGTGCCAACACCACCATGAAGGTGACCACCACCGAGAAGAAGCTGATCGAAGCCTACCGCGGCGCCTCTTCCGACATGAAGAAGGTCGCGCTGAAGGTCCTGAAGGGCGAATACGGCGACACGATCAACAAGCTGCTGACCGCGGGCGCCGGTTCCGCGGACGGAATCACCGATGTCCTCGGCGATCTGGTCGGGAACCTCTTCGGCGGAAAGAAATAAGCGGAGCCAATGCAAAAGACGCAGGCGTGATGAACGTCTGCGCCTTTTTATCTTCGGGAAAAAAATGGCGGTGTGGATCCGTGAATGATCCGCACCGCCCGGGCTTCCTCCGTACCGGAGGAAGTTTTTTTATATCAGGGCATCACAATGTCCAGTACGCTCTTGACCGTGATCGTAAAGGAAGCCTCGTTGGCATGCTCATACGCGCCGCCGTTGATCCTGTAGCCTTTCGTAAGATCGCCCTTGCGGCCGGCGGTCACGCGGATGGTCGTTCCGGAAGGAACTTCTCCGCTGGTGGCCCGGGTGAACCCGCCGCCGGTAAAGGTGCAGTTCGTGCAGGTGACGGCGCAGGGTTCGCCTTTGCCCACTTCAACGACCGGTGCGGCCGGAGCCACATCCTCGTCGTAATATTCGTCGGATGCTTCGGCACTGTCATCCCCGGCATCTTCGGGAATGTCTTCGTCCATGTTTTCGTCAATATCTTCCGCGACGTCCTCGGCCCCGGATTCGTCTCCTCCCGGCTCATCGCCGGATTTCGCGACGATCGTCATATTGCAGGATACATCGGAGAGGGTGAACTCATTCAGACCGGAATCGGACGTCAGCGTGAAGCCGTTGATGAGCCAGGCGTCGGCTTCGCCGTCAGCCGACACGGTGAAGGTGGCGGGAGCGGTAAGCGTCAGGGTCGCGGCAGGATCGGAATCGCCGGCCTGCAGCAGAGCGCCCTTCGCGGTCACAGTGATCTCGGATCCCGAAGCGACCTGCGCTTCAGCCGCGGAGAAAGCCGTTTCAGACGGCGCGGATTCGGAGGGATCGGGCATTCCGTCGATCAGGAGCAGGACCGAATCGGACTTTTCGGAATATCCGTTCGAGCTGACTTTACAGTATACGGACCATCCGTGCATCTCCTCCGGCACTTTCTTCAGGGTGATCTTGGAGCTGTTAGGGTTCTTGACCTTGACTCCGTCGACAACACCGGAGAGCTTCCGGCCGGTCGTCTCTTCGCCTGTCGCGGGATTAACGAAGTACCAGGTGATGGTATTCGTGTTTTTGGCTTTGATGGAAAAAGTACAGGTTCCACCGGCTTTGACGGTCTGCGTTTCGGGCTGCTTGGTGATGGAGGGGCGCGCGGCCATGGCGGTCACGGCGCAACCCAGGGAAATGCAAAGAACCAGAAGAACGGCGATCAGTTTTTTCATATAGAGTCCCTCCCATAAAAGGCTACATAATTGTAACTCATTATTCACGAAAAATCAATCTTTTTTCCGCAGCGCGAACAGTTTCAGCATCACGGTTTCGAGCGCGCCCTCCTGATTCAACCGGCCGGATTTGATCGCGTATTCCGTCTGAAAACAGATCCGGACGGCGGATTTGACCTGACCGCCGGTATATGCCGCGGCCTGCCGGGTATACTGGGAGACGGCAAAGGGCGGAACGCCCAGTGAAGCCCGGATGAAGTCCGGACTCTTTTTTTCGTATTGCATGATCTTGATATGCTGCAGAAGCCGATACTGACGCAGGAGCATAGACAGAATGTAGACCCGGTCGCCTCCGGCACGGAGTACATTCCGCAGCAGGGTGAACGCGCGGCCCTCCTGGCCGGAAACGACGGCATCGACCATTTCAAATACTGTGCACTCCGTGGACGGGGTGGCCAGATCCCGGACATGATCGGCGGTCACGGAGGATCCGTCGCCGGCGCGGGCCGCGATCTTGGCGACTTCGGTCAGCAGCTGCTGCATATCCGTGCCGACGGTGAAGATCAGATAATCGGCTGTCCGTTCGTCGCATTCCTTTCCCTGCTCCTTAAAGGCTCCTGTGACGAAGTGAGTCAGTTCCAGATCCTTCAGGGCGGAGAAAGTCACGACGCCGCCAAGCTTTTTGACGGTCGTATACAGCTTTTTCCGGCCGTCCGGCTTCTGGGTGCAGAAGAACAGGATGACCGCCGTATCGGGCGCATTGGGAAGATAATCCGTCAGTCGGTCGTCCGCCTCCGCGCGGCCGACAAGCGCCGGATGATCGCGCAGGACGATCAGACGCCTGTCCGTAAGGAAGGGAAGCGTTTCTGCGGCGGCGATGACAGCGCCGGTTTCCGGCGCGTCCAGAACGGTTTCGTTCAGATCCTCCATGCCTTCCGGAAGCAGCTTTTTCCGAAGACTGTTCAAAGCGGTCTGCTTCAGGTATTCCTCATCGCCCTCAAACAGAAGCACGGACGGAAGCCTGTTTTCTTCCAGCAGGCGGGCAAAATCCTTCCGGTCCATCGTCAGTCCTCCTTCGGAGAAAGATAGGGGGTCACCGTAAAGGCGTGATCGTCAAACCGGACCGTGATCGCGCCGTTTGTATCGGTCGAATACAGCGGGATCCCGCCGGCGCGCTCCAGGATCCTTTCAGTCTGGGAAGCGCGGCCGCAGGACAGCAGCAGCGCCTGCGGGGAAACCCGGCGGATGAATTTCTCCGAGGTGGAGGAAGCGCTTCCGTGGTGGGCAACCTTCAGCAGATCGGCGGGCGCGGCCGCGTACAGCTCATACCGGCCGTCCAGATCTCCTGCCTGCAGAAATCTGGATCCCGCGATCTTCAGCAGGCAGACCAGGGAATACTCGTTCGCGTCCCGGCCGGAGCGGACTTTTCCTTTTTCCGGCCAGAGAACTTCCAGTGAACCGGAGGGAAACGAAAGCGTATCCCCGGCGGAAAGCGTCCTGAATTCTGTGCCGGACCGGCGGAGTTCCTCCATCAGCGCGGCGACATCCTCATGGATCAGGGATTTTCCGGCGTCCGCGGGCAGATATACTGTCCGGACCGGGATTCCGTTATTCATCAGGTCCCGGAGACCGAATACATGATCCGCGTGCAGATGCGTCAGGATTACCGCGTCCGGCGTAAGCCGGCGGCGGTGCAGAAATCCGCTGAGGACCCCGTTGTCATAGCCGGCGTCCATAACGATGACCTGATCCCTGTCCCACAGAACCGCGGCGTCGGCTGAACTGACGTCAAACTGGATATATTCCGTCACTTCGTGCTTTTCCGGAAAAAGGGAAACGCCGATCATGACCGCCGCGGCGGCAGCCAGCAGCCTCCGGACGCCGGGGCGGAAACGGAAAAGGATGCAGAGCGACAGGATCAGCAAAACTGCACCGGCCGCAGTCAGCCAGGTGGACGCGTGCGTCCAGAGCGTGATCCAGGAAAACGATCCGAGAAAACGGATCAGAGAGACAAAGAAAGAGGTCAGCGAGGATGCGACGGCAGGCAGCAGGGTATTCATCCCAGGAACAGGCAGTGTCAGCAGGACTAGCCAGTACAGTCCGATCATGCCGGCGCCGAACAGAAGGACAGGGATATTGACCAGCAGTCCCAGCAGGGGAAGCTCCTGAAACCAGTACAGCTCCGGCAGCAGAATGCCGATCTGCGCGCCGACGGTTCCGGTCACGGTACTGACAAGCCTCCGCGCGATCCGGCCTTCGGGGTGGAACAGCGAGGCGAGATACGGCGTCACCAGGGTGATGCCGAGCATGGCGCCGAATGTCAGCTGGAACGAAATGCCGGTTAGCTGGACCGGGGAGATCAGAAGCATCAGGATCCAGACCGCGGAGATCATGTGGAGACCGGGTCTGGGCCGTTTTTGCAGCCGCCCGCCGAGAACCGCCAGCAGCAGAAGAGACGCCCGGATCACGGGCTGGCTCATCCCGCACAGCAGACAGTAGAACCCCAGCACGATCGCGTACAGGATCAGCCGGGCTTTCTGCGGAACGCGGAACAGCCGGAAAAAGAGCGCGAGGATCGAGACCAGGATACCGGTATGGAATCCGCTGACGGAAAGAACATGGGCGATCCCAAGCCTGGAAAAGGCGTCCCGGTCCTCAGAGGGGATCATGGAACGCATCCCTAGCAGCATGGTGGACGCGTAACCTCCCGCCTCCTCGCCCAGCGCGCGGACAAGCGCGCCGGACAGCCGGTGACGGAGCGACGCGGTCCGGCCTTTCACAGAGAAAACGGACGGCTCCGTGATCTCAAGACCGGTATTTCCGTACAATCCGACCGTGATCCCGCGCCTGAGCAGCTCCTCCCGGAAATCATATCCGTCCGGATTGGACGCGCCTTCCGGATGATACAGGGACGCGGTAAAGGAGACCTGTTTTCCGGGAGCGAGATCCTCCGGGACCGTATCCGTGTAAAAGGTCCAGTATCCGTCAGACGCGAAAGGCTGTCCGTCCAGCGTGATCCCGGTCAGAACGGTGCGGATCTGAGACCCGCTTCCGGAGCGGATCTCATCGCATACGGTCCCGCGGACGGAATAATCCCCTTCGGGCGGAAGGGAAGGATGCCATGACAGATAGCCCGCGAAGCAGCCGACGGCGACGGTGAGGGCGAGGATCGCCCAAAAACGGAAACGCCCGCGCGACAGAAGGCAGGCGAAAAGACCGGCCAGACATCCGGCTAGGCTGAGCAGGAGCGAATCGGAAATATGGCCCAGAAGGACGCCCAGAGCCATGCAGACCGCCATCGGGGGCAGGATCCACGCGCGCTGCCGCCCGGTCATACGGGGATGATCTCACCGGCTTCGGCGATTTGAACATTCGGGAAAAGAGGCCGGGCTTCTTTCAGAAGAAGAAGCGGCGGAAAGGCCGGATTCAGGTGGGTCAGGATCAACTGTCCCACGTCTGCTTCCAGGGCGAGGGAAGCGGCCAGTTCAGCGGAAAGATGGGGCTTGCTTTCGGCCCAGTTCTCTTTGGGAAACAGTCCGTCAGCCAGTAGCAGATCGCATCCGCGATACGCGTCGGCCAGACCGGGAAGCGTATTGGTATCCCCTGTGTAGCCGAAAGATTTTCCGTCGGCGGAGATCCGGTAGCCGACGCCGGGAACGGGATGCCGGGCGGGGCAGACGGTGATCGCGGCACCGCTGACCGTGAAGAAGTCCCCGGGTCCGACCTCCGTCAGATCAAAGCAGGAGGCGGATCCGACAATCTTCCGGATGGGGGAGAACTCATCCGCCGGCGCGAAAACCGGCAATTTGGTGCCGAGCGATTCCAGCCGGTAGATCAGCGGAAGCAGATCGGACGTGTGGTCGAAATGCCAGTGCGAAAGCAGGACCGCGTTCAGCCCCTCGGGCGCGGTCCTCGCCGTGAGCCTTGCCAGGACGCCGGTCCCGAAGTCCAGCTGAAGCAACGCGTTTCCCGCCTCCAGCAGATAGCCGGAGGTAGCGCCGTCACTTTCGGGAAAGGGACCGCTGACGCCCAACAGATGCAGTCTCATCGTCAGATCTCCTTTACGGCGCCGCCGTTGTCGGCGATGACGCGGGAGATCAACTCCATCGCTCTGGCGACATCACCTTCGCCCCTGCCCGCAATCCAGAGAGAAACCGGATCCTTTCTTTCAGACAGGCAATCGTTCAGCGCGTCCGCGTTTTTTCCGTAATGATCCGGCAAAGAAAGCAAAATCTTCAGCGCGGAATGAAGTTCTTCCGCCGTGCGGTAATCGGTTCCGTTGAGCATGATCGTTTCCATCTGTACAAATCCTTTCTGTTTACAGACTTTCGACTATTATACACCAAAACAAAAAACGGGGGAAGGGTCAGACGCCCTTTCCCGTTCGGATGGAGAATGTGATCATATAGGCCGCGAACGCGCTTTCCGCGGTGACGATCCGTGAATCGCCCGTTGTCAGCATCCGGAGGACCGGCACCTCGATCTCCTGCGTGGCCAGAAACTGACATAGAAGGACCAGCAGGATGATCGCGGCGGGGATCCACATCAGATGGGCGAAAGGCTCGCGGAAACGTGTGGCTCCGGCCAGCGGCAGCAGCAGCGCCAACAGAACGCCCGTCAGGATCCCCAGCAGCAGGCTTCCCCAGAACCAGTCCATTGAGGCGAGCAGCGGTACCAGCAGACAGAGCAGGATCAGCATTCCCAGCGGAACGGCGATCACGGTCAGCTTTCGGATGAACATTCTTCTTCCAACTCCTTCAGCATCTTTCGGTCATTCTTGTCCAAGGGAGCTTTTTCCAGCAGATCGGGGCGGAATTTCGCTGTGGCGCGCAGGCTTTCCTTCCGGCGCCAGGCGCGGATCTTCGCGTGATCCCCGTTCAGCAGGATCTCGGGAACAGCCAGGCCGTCCAGTTCCCGGGGACGGGTGTACTGCGGATATTCGAGCAATCCGTCGGAAAAGGATTCCTCCTCGGGACTTTCAGCACTGCCGAGTACGCCGGGAATAAACCGGGCGACGCAGTCGGTGAGCACCATGGCGGCCAGTTCCCCGCCGGTCAGGATATAATCCCCGATACTGATCTCTTCATCGATGCAGGTGTCCAGCGCGCGCTGATCCACGCCTTCGTAATGGCCGCAGAGCAGGACCAGCTCCTCTTCCTTTGCCAGCTCCCGGGCCAGCGCGGTGGTCAGCGTTTTTCCACGGGGACCGAGATAGATCCGGCGTCCGCGGAACTCCTCGCCGGTGACGGAACGCATCGCGTCCCGGATCGGCTGCGCCATCATCACCATGCCGGCCCCCCCGCCGAAGGGATAATCGTCGGTGTTTTTGTGCTTCGCTTCGGAAAACGGACGGATGTCGGTCAGCGTGATCTCCAGCAGCCCCTGTTCCCTTGCTCTTCCGAGAATGCTGGAGGAAAAAACGCTTTCGAACATTTCGGGGAAAATCGTCAGAATATTAATCTTCAAAGACGGCCACCTCTTGCAGTTTCCCGGACAGAACGGAGATCCGCTTTTCTTCCGGGCAGACTTCCGGGAATACGGACAGAAGAGCCGGAACCATGACGGTTTTCCCGGATCCGGCGCGGAACACCCAGGTATCCACCGTGCCGTACTGCAGCACATCGGTCAGAATTCCGAGCGGCTGCCCGTTTTCGTCAGTCGCTTCGCAGCCGATCAGGTCGGCAATGTAATGGCCGCCTTTTTCCGGCTTGGCGGCGTGCTTCCGGTCGATATACAGCGCCGCGCCGCGAAGCCGTTCAGCGTCCTCCACGGAGGCGCACTCTCCCAGCACGGCGTACACGAAGCCGTCGTGGATCCGGCTGAACTTCAGGGGCAGGGGAGTATAGGCCCCGTGATCCTCCAGAAATACGGACCTCCAGCGGCGGAACAGTTCAGGGTCGGCGGCGCAGGGCTTGATCTTGCATTCCCCGCGGACTCCCTGGGGTTTAAGGACTTCACCGATCATCAGATAATCCTGCATGACACTCTCCGATAAAAAAGAAATGGCGGGATCCGCCGGTGCGGATCCCGCTTCATGGGCGGTTACTGAATCTCCACAAAGACAGGCTTGCTGTCCTTGGCTGTGGCCGCTTTGATGACGGCGCGGATCGCCTTGGCAATGCGGCCCTGCTTTCCGATGACCTTGCCCATATCCTCTTCCGCGACATGCAGCTCGAGGATGATGGCTTCGGGGCCCTCGGTCTCGGTGACGGATACCTGATCGGGATTTTCGACCAGAGATTTCGCCACAAAGGTCAATAATTCTTGCATGGGGGCATCCTTTCAGCGATTACTTTTCTTCGATCGCGCCGGTCTTCTTCAGCAGAATGCGGACGGTATCGGTGGGCTGGGCGCCGACACCGAGCCAGTACTTGGCGCGTTCGTTGTCAACGTTGATCTCAGCGGGCTGGGTCATGGGATTGTAGTAGCCGATCTCTTCGATGAAGCGACCGTCGCGGGGACTGCGGATATCAGCGACGACAACGCGATAGAAAGGCTTTTTCTTCATACCCATTCTCTTCAGACGAATCTTGACGGACATTGGTGGTTCCTCCTCAAAAATAAATAAGATGGATTTATATGGAAATCACGGAAGACCGTGAAACCAATCGGATCACATTCCGGGGAATTTCAGCCCGCGAAGCTTGTTTTTGCCCTTCATATTCATCATCTGCTTCATCATCTTTTGGGCTTCTTCAAACTTGCGGATCAGGGCGTTGACATCCTGTACGGTCGTGCCGGAGCCGGCGGCGATCCGCTTGCGGCGGGAGGCGTTGAGGATGGAGGGATCGCGGCGTTCCTTCGGCGTCATTGAGCGGATGATCGCTTCGGGCTTTTTCAGCGCGTCGTCGTCGACGTCGACATCCTTGCCGCTCATGGTGAAAAGGCCGCTGTCATCGGCAAGGTGACTGAGGGCGAAGGAGTGGCGATCATATGAAAAAACTGGCTGTATTCGCAAGCGGCAACGGCTCGAACTATGAGGCTATAGCACAGGCGTGCGCCGATGGCGTGCTTGATGCCGAGGTAGTGCTTCTGGTCGTCGACAAGCCGGGTGCCTATGTGGTTCAGAGAGCGGAGAAGTTCGGCACCCCGGTTCTGGCTTTCTCTCCGAAGGACTATGCGTGCAAGGCGGACTACGAGACACTCGTTGCCGCGAAGCTCGATGAACTCGGGGTTGACCTTGTATGCCTGGCCGGTTATATGCGCATCATAGGCGATGTGCTCCTTGCCCGTTATGGCGGACGTATCATCAATATCCACCCGTCGCTGCTTCCTGCCTTCCGTGGCGCTCATGCCGTCGAGCAGGCTGTGGAGTATGGTGTCAAGGTATATGGCATAACCATCCACTGGGTGGATGCGACACTGGACGGTGGCAGGATCATCGCCCAGCGCGCCTTCGAATATGACGGTAACGATCCGGAAGACGTACACCGTATCGGACAGGTCATCGAACATCAGTTATATGTAGAAACAATCAAGAAACTTATATGAAAAGAGCGTTAGTAAGCGTAAGTGACAAGACCGGACTCGTGGAGTTCGTCAAAGGCCTGCAGGACCTCGGTTGGGAAATCATCGCCACCGGAGGTACACAGAAACTGTTGGACAACAATGGAGTGAAGACAATCGGTATCAGCGAGGTGACCGGATTCCCGGAGATCTGCGACGGCCGTGTAAAGACCCTTCATCCGAAGGTGCACGGAGGTATCCTTGCAAGACGCGATGTGCCGGAGCACATGGCTACCCTCAAGGAGAACGGCATACAGACCATCGAACTCGTATGCGTCAACCTCTATCCTTTCCGTCAGACCATCGCAAAGCCGGGTGTGACCATGGAGGATGCCATTGAGAATATCGACATCGGCGGACCTTC
>CALCUD010000085.1 GCA_937906775.1 uncultured Clostridia bacterium | reverse complement strand
CGAAAATGGGAGAGCAGTAGGTCATTACGGGAATGACCCCGCCTAAAAGCATGATGACGGTCGCGAGAGCCGCCATCATAGCGCAAAACGATATGGTTTTTGTGGAAAATGAAGATTTCAATGCGGTATCGGATACGGATCAGACGGATGCGAAAAACGCCCTGAGTTCGTCCTCGTTTCTGAGACAGCGCTCGCAGGCACAGCTGATCATGACATTGTCCTGCCCGTCGAAGGCAGCGCGGCTGTCGGTTTTGTACATGACGCATCTTTTGCCAAGAGCATAGGAGTATCCCAAGGCAAAGGATGCCCCTTCGTCAGGCACCCTGCCGTCGCAGAGATACAGGAATATGTCATGCTCGGCAAGATTCCTGCAGTCAAGATTGAAGACATAGTCATACTTGGGCATACCGCCGACACAGTCGGGGAGCTCCGCTATGACGCCTCCGTCACGCTGGGGCAGATAGGTTTCGTGCCCGCAGGAACGGACGATTTCGTCCACTTTGAGATTAAAGGCCTTTTCGCCGTCGTTGAACAAAGGCCCTGCAATATATACTTTCATGGTCTATCCCCCGACATACTGACTGAGAACAAAGCTGTTTATGAGCAGATGTCCGCCGCTTACCGCGGCGGCATTTTCCATCAGAAGATCAATTATCTCACATGCCTCTTCGTCTTGTTCAAACAGCTGTACCGTACCGTTATGGGCGGCCTCGCCGTAAGCCAGGCTTTTCGCATAAGCTGCGAGCACGGCAGCATCGCAATATGTCATGGAAACCCGGTACTTTCCGTTTTCATCTGCGGCAACGGCTTTGGAAAGATCCGTCTCGTCCGGCGAAATCCGTACGCCCTGTGCATTTCCGTTCAGCCAGCAGAGCCCGGTCAGACCGAGCCCGTTCTCCGGGCCTATAAGATTGAGGCAGGCTTCGGCACGTGCCAGAGCCTCGTCTTCTGTATCAAAGGTCTGCGTGACGGTTTTCATTTCATAGAGGGAAGCCCGGTCGGGGAACCGCTTTCCGAACAATTCGGCAAACTCCGCCTTCGTTTCCGGAGTGAGAGTAATAAAATCGTCACGGCCTTTGAGCTTCGCAATTTCCGCCTTGACTTCATCCGAAGAATCGACAGGCATAGTCAGGTCAACGCCATAGCGGAAGAGTTCTTCGTTTCCGAAAGGCATGATATCTATGTAATAATCGTTGCTGTCACAGATGTTGAATATGGTGCGGAAATCCTTTGCACTTTCATCGGTCGTCATAGCGGGAGAACTGAAAGTGTATGTATAAGACCTGACACCCTGTGCTCTTTCAAATTCGGCGCCTATCATATTGGCAAGGGAGCCGCCTCTTGAATGCCCCGTAATCAGGATGCAGTCATCACAGTCCGGATTGTCGGTTTCGGCCATAAAGTCCTCAATGAATTCCATGGCGCGGTTCTTCGCAATATCCAGACCTTTGAGGGAATCGTAATCCGTCCATTCGGGATGTTCCCCTGTCAGCTCC
Organism: uncultured Clostridia bacterium; assembly: GCA_937906775.1. Classification (GTDB taxonomy): domain Bacteria; phylum Bacillota; class Clostridia; order Christensenellales; family Aristaeellaceae; genus Aristaeella. The sequence goes on along the minus strand of CALCUD010000085.1, from coordinate 18,720 downwards.
GTGTAGGCGTCACCCGAACAGCCGGGATCGTATACGCTCAGCCATTCCTGCACGGAGAAGCAGCCTCTCAATGCGGCCACGTACAGATCGTATTTGCCGTCGACCGTGCCGTGAGCCAGCAGCAGTGTGGCAGAGTCGTTGCTGTCGCAGGAGTATTCTTTTGCCTTATAAGACTCTATATACCGGACTTCGGAAAAACCGACCTGCTTCAGAAAGCTTGTCCAGTCGTATTCTTCGGCATTTTCGCCTTCATACAGAACACGGTTCGGTACTCCTTTTTCGGCTTCCTTGGTACGGAAGTAAACGTCATCACTGATCAGAGCGGCAAATGCTGCCAGGTCTCGGTTATATTTTGTGTTGTCGTTTTCGGTCACCCACCTGGGATCAAAAGATACGGTCGTCCTGACCTGATCTTCGCCATTGCCGCCAAAGACAGCTCCCTGAACCGTTACATCGTACGATGCCGCACCGTGGCCGTTCAGTTCATATTTCGCGCACCCAGTCAGAGAGACAGCAATAAGGGCTATTGCTATAATCAATATGCTTTTCCAATGTTTTGCGCTGCGCATTGCGTTTCCTCCGGGAATTCAAGTAAAGGTTATGATAACATAGAAACCGGAACAATTCCACAGTCGGAACCCGGCAGAGCTTTCCTGCAGAAGCCGGATATAAAGAAGAACAGCTCTCGCAGGTTTCCGGCGGGAGTATAAATAAGCCTTCCGATGACAGGGAGAAAATCAATTTCAAGCCCGGCGAACAGATTCAGGCGTAAAAAATGATGCAAGGCAATGATACAGATGTACCGTCGCCTTGATTTTTGTTTTGTACTGCCTTGACAAACAGCAGTGTCGTAAAGTAGCATTTTGTACAGGTGCTTCTATAAAGAAGCCGGGAATAAACATAGAGAAATCGGGAAAACAAATATGGAATATAAAGATAAAATCATCGTCATCACCGGAGGGGCCCACGGCATCGGCAAAACAACAAAAGAGGCCTTTGAACGAGAGGGCGCCATAGTGGAGGTTATTGATATTGCAGACGGGAATCACTATGTCGGCGATATCGGCAGGAAGGAAGTCCTTGAGGCCTTTGCAAAATATGTTATCGACAGGCACGGCCACGTAGACTGCCTGATCAACAATGCGCTGCCGATTATGAAGGGAATAGACGCCTGCTCCTATGAGGAGTTTGAATATGCCCTTTCCGTCGGAGTGACGGCACCGTTTTACCTGTCGAAGCTCTTCAGGGACAGCTTTGCCGAAGGGGCAAGCATCATCAATATTTCCTCCTCGAGGGACAGAATGAGCCAGCCTCAGACAGAAAGCTATACGGCGGCCAAGGGAGGAATATCCGCCCTTACGCATGCACTGGCTGTCAGTTTTGCCGGCAAGGTAAGAGTAAACTCCATTTCGCCGGGCTGGATCGATACCGGCGATGCAGTTTATACCGGACCGGATGCCACGCAGCAGCCTGTGGGAAGAGTCGGCAATACGAAAGATATTGCGGATATGATTCTGTTCCTGTGCTCGGATAAAGCGGGCTTTATCCCAGGTGAAAATATCTGCATCGACGGCGGTATGACGAGACAGATGATATACCACGGAGACTGCGGCTGGACCTATGAAGGCTGACGAGCAAAGAAAGAAGGCGGAAAATCTCTAAAAATGAAAGTATACACACTTCTGGAAAACACGACAGCCAGAGAGGACCTTAAATGTGCTCACGGGCTTTCGCTGTATATAGAGACCGAGGAATGCAATGTCCTCTTCGATGCGGGACCGGATGCATCCTTCAGCGAAAACGCCCGCAAAATGGGGGTTGACCTTGAAAATGCGGACTATTGCGTCCTTTCCCACGGCCACAACGACCACGGCGGCGGACTGGAGACATTCCTGCAGCTGAACAGCAAAGCCAAGGTTCTCTTATCTTCTCAGGCATTCGGGGCCTACTATTCCTACAAGGAGGGAAAGTACAGTTATCTCGGCTTGGATGAGAAACTGAGGCAGTATGAAGACAGATTCATTTTTGTTTCGGGAGTCATGGAACTTGGCAGCCTTCTCATCTTCGGAAATGTGAAAGGAAAGCGCTGCTGCTCACCGGCAAACGGCAATCTGTTCATTAAGATTGATGACGATACCTTCGTAAATGACGGATTCATCCACGAACAGGATCTTGTCATTACCGAAAACGGGAAAGAAGTACTGTTCGCAGGATGCGCGCATAAAGGAATCGTGAACATTCTGGACGAATACGAGAGAATCCTGGGTGAAGCGCCTGCAGCGGTTTTCGGCGGATTCCATTTCAACGGAGGAGGAATCGCCTATGACAAGGTGGCCGACACGGTGGAGGCAAGCTGCGACGAACTGGTGAAGCATCCGGAAACCGTGTTCTACACGGGCCACTGCACCGGAAAAGAGGCGTATGAACATATGAAGGAACGCCTCGGAGACAGGCTCCACAGACTCTCCACGGGAAAGATCTTTACCGTTTAATTTTTTTAAAAAAGAGATACTGCGAAATGAGATACAAGAATATTCTTTTTGATTTGGATGGAACGCTCACGGATTCCGGCGAAGGAATTATGAACAGCGGCAGATATGCTCTTGAGCAGCTGAAAATATCGGTTCCGGATATTCAGAACTTAAGAAAGATGGTCGGTCCTCCTTTGGGAACATCCTTTGCGCTGTTCGGGGTACCTGAGGAACAGATAGAAGAAGCCATTTCCCTTTACCGCGACCATTATAATAACCGTGGCGGGAAATACCAAAACAAAGTGTACCCCGGAATAGAGGGGATGCTTGGCGCTTTGCAGTCCCTCGGATACCATCTGTATGTAGCAACATCCAAGCCCGAAGCTTTGGCAAGGGAAATTCTTGAAAGATTTCGGCTCGATTCGTACTTTGAGTATATGGCGGGGGCTACCTATGATCATTCCAGAGAGAGCAAAGGAGACGTGCTGAAATATCTTCTGGAGCGAATAGGCAGCCCGGAAGAAACGGTCATGGTCGGAGATACCCATTTTGATGTGACAGGTGCTCATGAACGCGGAATTCCGTGCATCGGGGTAACCTGGGGATATGGATTGGAAGGGGACATGCGCGCAGCAGGCGCAGAAGGAATTGCGGATTCATCCGAAGAATTGCTGAAATTTTTTAGAGTATAAACCCAAAAAAAATTGTAACGTTTTTTCCTCCTGTGCGTATTAATTAGCGAAAACAAAAAAAGAAAAAACAGGAGGGAAAAAACATGAAAGACTTTCACGAGGTAATAGACAGAGCTTTAAAGGAAGGACGGATCCTTAGCGAGGAAGATCTCAAGGCCGTGAACGGCGGTGATTGGGTTATAGTTGAAGAGGGAGAGCATACTTTTGATTGCTATGGTCAACCCCACAGGTCCGTTTTCCACTACACCGTAGAGGATCGCGGCGGCTACAACTGGTGGATTCACGTAACCGGTGTGTGCTCCGTATGCGGCGCTTATAACGATTATTACATCCTGGATCCGAAATAATCCAACATGGTTCAATAAAAAAATGAGTGCTTCGGCACTCATTTTTTTATACCTTGTTAATCTGCTTTGAATTTCCGACTATGCGACAATCTCAATATCATAAATATCGTCAAAGAATATCCTGTCGGCACCGACTGTCAGGACCTTGAACGGGATGCTGAGCTGCGTCACCGGGCCGCGCTTCGTGACATCGTGAAAAGCACTGTAGCATTCCACCCGGACAACGTCTCCGATACGAAGCCTGGCAAGGACGCTGCAGTTCCTTTCAATCTGCTCTTCGCTTATATCGTGTTTTTCAACGCGGGAGTGGCGCTCTTCTCTGTCTTTCAGAGCCTCCTGCAGCCCCTTCATGGCATCAAAGGCCATGAACTGCTTGGCCCGCTCTTCTCTTGTCATCATCGGTCGTTTTTACTCTTGTCTCCTATGCCGGACCTGTGTCCGCCAATATAGGTGTTCCTTTCTATCTGCGTAGCCTCCGGAAGATAGCTTATGCCGCGCATAAGCGCGTTCTTTCCGTGCCTGTCCTTGATCTCCAGCACCGACTGCTGGAGATTTCTTTCTTTTGTGACGCGCTCCCAGTCGGTGAAGAGGTCGTAGCCCTCACCGCACTCGTCGGTCAGATTTGCGAAGCTCAAAGCCAGCCGCCGGATGGGATAGCGACCGTCCACGGCCTGCTCGTATTTTTCCAGTATGTAGCACTGCATCCGGGAATACGTGCTTGTCGCGCTCGGCAGCTTCACCGTGAACTTCGCCGAGGGAATGACATCTTTGGAATACCCCACGTATACGCCGATGCTCCGGCTTATGACGTGCGAACGCATGAGAATCTCGCAGCCGTTCAGAATCATCTCCGAAAGCACCGTTTCCGCCTCGGATTTGGAATAGTCCCGCATGAGAATCTGCGAGACGGACTTGCTCCGGGACGAGGGAACGTAGTTCTTTATATCCTCTATCAGGCAGGGCTCCCGTCCCCATGCGTGGTCTATAAGGAGTTCGGCATTGACGCCGAAAAGGCTGTACATAAACTCCTGCGAAGCGTTGGCTATGCCGCGCATCGTGGTAATGCCGTAGCGCTCCAGACGCCTTGCTGTTCCGGGCCCGACATTCCAGAAGTCCGTTATAGGCCGGTGGTCCCAGAGAGTCTCCCAGTAGCTTTCCTCTGTCAGAATTCCGATATGATCCTTGCTGTGCTTGGCGGAGATGTCCAGAGCAATCTTGGCAAGATACAGATTCGTCCCGATTCCGGCCGTTGAGGGGATGTGCAGCTTTTCGGCAATCGCGTCTATAAGGAGCTTTGCCAGTTCTTTCGGCGTCTTTCCGTAGACGCCGAGGTATTTCGTCGCATCGATGAAGCATTCGTCTATGGAGTAGACGTATATGTCGTCCCTGCTGAAATAGTCGAGATAGATCGAGTAGATGTCCGCACAGTATTCGATGTAGAGCTGCATCTGGGGGAGGGCGGCGATATATTCGATATTCTTCGGAATGTCCCTCAGCCGGCAGCGGTTCTTCACGCCGAGGGATTTCATCTTCGGCGTGATGGCGAGACATATGGAATTTTCGCTGCGTGTCGTATCGGCCACGACGAGGTTCGTCTCAAAAGGATTGAGGCCTCTTTCGGCGCATTCGACAGAGGCATAAAAGCTCTTCATGTCGATGCAGAAATACGTGCGCTGCGCTTCGGCGTCGGGGCTATACGGCATCTTTAATAATTTTCGTTGCTACTCCCTGAATGATGCACCGGTCGGTTATGATGTCGTCATAGGCCGGATTCTCGGCATGAAGACGGACGACGTCCCCCTCCGGGCGGAAGCGCTTGAGCGTCGCATCATCGTCGACAAGGGCGACGACAATCTGGTTGTATTCCGCAGTGTTCTGCTGCCTTACCAGGACGAGGTCGCCGTCATCGATGCCGGCGTTAATCATGGAATCGCCCTTTGCCCGAAGCACAAAGAAATCTCCCTTGCCGAACATGGAGACGGGCAGCTTTACGTACTCTTCGATGTTCTCCTCGGCAAATTTCGGGATGCCGCAGGAGACCGCACCGAGAACCGGAACGCGGGAAAAGCCCGAAGCGTCCTGCTTCGAGGAAGTCGAGGTGATGTTCCGGGTACCGTCATATTCAAGGATTCCCTCATTGCGCATGGCAACCATATAGTACGAAACCCGGGATTTGGTGATTCCGAGGCCGTCGGCAATTTCCCGTACGCTGGGGGAGCGCCCGGAACAGGCGTCTTTATACTCGTCTATATACCGGAGGATGCTCTCGGCAATTTCGGGATTCTTGTGATTCATAATACTTTCTCCTAAAATAGGACAAATGTCCTAATATACCTGTATTATATTGCCGAAGTCCTTTGATGTCAACACAAAGAGGAGAGACAATACAACAAGGATTGAAACATTTTCCTTAATCTTGCGTATTATAGAATGTAAGGAAACCACATTAAACAAGAGGAGGGAAATAATCATGAAAGCCAATAACGAACAAATCAAACAGGTAAACGGCGGGGAGGAAAACCGCTACTATGACTGCCCGAAGTGCTTCAACAAGTCATTGGTTCTGGATCATAACGATTCAATCCGGGGTCGTGACTATTTCTACTGCTTGCGCTGCGGAAGAAAGCTGACATACGTCTGGGAAGGTGCCAGATGGATTGAGGGCTGGGAGTAAGCGAAGCTGCGCTTCGCAGTTAAAAGTGCGCTTTGCGGCCTTCGCGCAGCCGCTCTGCCGTCGCAGAGGCTCGGCAATTGCGGGCGCTACAGGCAAAAGTGAAGAGAGAAAAATTGGGGGTGAAGAAATGGAGAACAAATCATTAAATAACAAAATTCTTGAAGGCGTATCCGGCGGACAGAATTATTCTTGCGGATGGGACATCGGAGAAAGGGTATCTATTTCATCCGGTAATCCTCAGTGCCCGGATTGCGGAGAACCGCTAACGTCTGCCGGTAATTATCCGGAAAGAGGATATGATGCATTCAAATGCAGATGCGGCAAATATTATGTACATTTTTACGAAGGTGACGCCTGGTATCGCGCTTATATGAAACCCTAAGCCTGGAAAGGAGATTAATAAATTATGGAGTTTGAAAATAAAAATCTGACGAGGGAAGAGGCCGAGAAGGTTACCGGCGGAGAGGGAGACAACGGCATTTTCACGGACTGGTGCCCGTTCTGCGGCGAAGGAACCAACTTTTATATGCTTAAGCATTATACCTACACGGGGCCGTACCGCGAGTTCTGGCACTGTGCCCGCTGCGGTGATCTGACGTACTTCAAGAGTGATAACCGCTGGGTACACGGCATTGTGTTAGACTGAAACATTAAAAAGCAAGAGCCTGTCGAAACGACAGACTCTTGTTATTTTATTTGAGAAGTTTCTCTCTGAACATTCTTCCCCAGAGTTCTTTCTCTTCCTTAATAGGGGAGTGCGCCGATTCATGGAAGGGGACATACTCTTTGTACGGGGCCTCCAGGGCATCAAACCAGGCCTTTGCCAGAACGGTAGGCGTGTTCTGGTCGTGGTCTCCCTGGAACAGATATACGGGCACATCCAGTTTTTTCACGTCCCTGTCAAACTGCAGCGAAATAACTTCGGGCCAGAGCTTTTCTAGGCAGTAGAACGTTCCCTTGGCATAGCGGTATATATCGGTGAAGTAATTGTATTCTCCGGATGTCAGCATCGGTATGACCACGGATTTGACAATGCTTTCTTTCTCTTTCCAGCACCCACCTCCGAATTTCGTCATGTAATCGCGCTGCACCATGAGAGCATCCAACCCGCCGGCGTACATTCCGTCTATGGGTTCACCAATCTTTTCCAGCGCTTTCAGGGCTTTCGCGTCCTTGTGCTCTTTCGCATAGTTTACCACGAAGTCATAGGACATCTTCTCGTTGACCGGTCCGTTGACGAACTGTCCCATTCCGACATAGGCCTCAATGGTATCGGCATGCCTGCAGAGATAGCACACGCCGAGAATGCTTCCCCAGGAATGGCCGACAAAGATGATTTTATCCTTGTTGAAACGCTTTCTGAGATAATTGACCACTGCAAACATGTCTTCGACCTGCTGGTCGATGGTCATGTCCTTGTCCGCATTCTTTTTGCGGTAGCTCTTTCCGGCCATGCGCTGGTCCCAGCAGACCATGACGCAGGAGTCGGCAAGATACCGGCTCTGTCCGGGCATTACCCATGAACGGTCGCACACGCCCGGGCCGCCGTGGACGAAGAGAACCACTTTCCCTTCGGGTTTGTTGCTTCGGATATGAATATGCTGTCTGTCGCCGTTAACATCGATATAAAGCTTCTCATCGAGGATATATTTCATGGGATGGCTCCTTTCAAAACAGTACGGATGTGTATATTTTACCATATAATCAGAAACGGTAAAGACTTTAACGGTTCTGATTATATTCCACGCGTCTGCGAGTTCTGAACATAGTCCAGAACACTTCGAGCGGTGGATAAGCTGACCTTTTTGCAGTCACCATTTTTCAGCCAGCAATTGATATTCCCCGGATTTAGATGCAGGTCTTTACAGATTCTGTAGGTTGAAATGCCTTTTTGATTCTGCAGATGACATACCTTTTTCTGAATCAGGGATACAATATTGTCTTGTGTTTTATACCTGTCTCTTTCGGCAAGATAGCTTGTATAAATTCTGCTGTACCGCTCCGGCAATTCACTGAGAGTTTCCAGAGCACAGTATTCCGCTTTTAAAGGAGAATTTTTGACGGCATTCATCAGTTCTTCTTTTTTGCCGGAAGAGACTGCATACAGATAGAGGGGTTCCTTTAAACGCGGATTATCATGTTCAGCCTCTCTGGCAAGTTTGTAAATACTGCAGGTATTTCCCTGTGACAGGTCCCGAACATATCTTTTAAGGAATCCGTTATAGCTCAACTCTTTCATGACCGATACCTTTTGACATATTCCTCATAATCAGCAAGGAAATCTTTATATCTTCTTTCATTTAATGCACTTGCACGCGCCTCATCTTCACTGAGGGCAAGGTGCTCCAGCCGATCCCAGTCAACGGATGAAACTACTTCTGGCGAGATTATATCCTGACGGTCGACCGGTCGCATCGAATACAGCTTCGCGATAACAATATCCTCGAGAGAAGCTGTATAAAAGTCAATCTTCTTCCCATTAATCGGTATTGGAACAAGCCGATCGGCATAATTATACGGATAGTTGTTTATATATGTCTGTACACGGCAGTTGATATCATATTTCTCAAGAAGATTCAGAAGTTCATGAGAGATATCAAGAGCGTCAATATCGTGTGTCGATCGGGTAATGGTTTCAAGCAGAACGAGGCCGCTTCCTCCCACAATAACAAGGTGAAAACGCGTGTCATCGTCAAACAGTAATGAAGCCTCCTCATCAAGCAGAGTCAGCCTATCAAGCAAATCTTGTTTCAATAAATTACTCATAATAACCTCAAAATAGTAATTAAATAATATTATTATTCAATTGCTATTATAACACGTTTTTTCACTACGTCAATGATGTGTCCCGTGCTGCGGGACTTCGCCCGACGTGTAACGTTTTTTTGTCCTGCTGCGTATAACATTATTGCTTGGAGCTTTTAGCTTTGAGCTTGGAACCGGATAATTAATTTGAAAAGGAGATATATACTATGAAATCCAAGGAAGAATTAAATGCACTCAAAGAGGAAGTGGAAGCCCTGAATAACAAGCTGGAGGAACTGTCAGAAGAAGAACTGGAGCAGGTCACTGGCGGAGCCTATGAGGGAGGCGATATCTGCTTCCTGTGCGGCGGCAAACTGGAATTCACAGTTCACACAAGCGGCGGCGTATCCTGGTATCATTGCACCGGATGCGGAAAGACGCTTATCTATGATCCCAATACCGGCGTCTGGCAGGCAAGATAATAACCTGAACAAAATATACATACCCGGTACTGCAGCCGAAGATTCAGCATGCGGAAAGAGAAGACGAAGACGAAGAAAACAGCAGATGACCGGACGAAAGGCGATATCTGTACGATATTGCCTTTTATTATACTGGTAGTAGAATTGTATAAATAAAAGATCTACTGTAGAATGGCATAATCAAGGGAGATGAGGTTTATGGCAAATTATTATATCGCGGACCTTCATATAGGACATGCGAATGTTATCAGATTTGATAACCGTCCCTTTGCCGATCTGAATGAAATGCAAAACACCATCTTTAATAACTGGAATAAGACGGTTACGGGAAATGATACCGTGTACATCCTCGGTGATTTTATCTGGGTAAAGGAATCTGAATGGCCCTTTTGGCTTGGGCAGCTTGCCGGAAACAAAATCCTCATTACGGGCAATCATGATCCGAAGCAGTTCAGCGCAACAACCAGAAAGTTCTTTCAGGATGTCAAGGATTATAAGGATATTGCCGACAGTGAAAAGCGCGTACTTATGTGCCACTATGCCATGCCGTTCCATATGGCCGATTACAGCGAAAACTGTTATATGCTTTACGGTCACGTCCATAATACGCGGGAATATACGATGCTGGAAAAGTATCGGAAGGACATCAAGGCGAGCTGTACTGAGCAGGGCCACGCAAAGGGCAATTTTATCAATGTGGGCTGCATGATGCCATGGATGGATTACACCCCCAGAACATTGAATGAAATTATTGAGAAGGAGGCCAAGTGGCATGAAGAAAATCCCGACGCTTTTTGAGCGAGTATTTGATAATCATCGTAAAATAGGGATAAACAATGTTGTGGCTCCCGGAATGAACTGGGTGCTTGAAGGCGAAGGAACTGCGACAGAGAAGATTGACGGCGCATGCTGTGCTGTTATTGACGGAGTGTTTTATCGGAGATATGATGCAAAAAAGGGTAAGCAGCCCCCTGCTGGTGCAATTCCTTGCGGTGATCCGGATCCGATTACAGGACATTGGCCGCACTGGCTGAAGGTGGACGAAACCAATCCTAGTGATAAATGGTTTCTGGAAGCCTATCGTAATGCAGGGTGCCCGACTGAGGACGGAACCTATGAGGCCATTGGCCCGCATTTCCGCAGCAATCCCTACAGACTTGATAAGGATATCATCGAAAAGCACGGAATCCGTGTCTTGAATGATGTGCCGCGAAGCTTTGAGGGTATACGGGATTATCTCGAAAGCCATTATATTGAGGGAATAGTTTTCTGGAAGGACGGAGAGCCTCGATGCAAAATCAAGCGCTCCGACTTCGGCTCCAAATGGGAATAAATCTATGAGATACTATGTTACATCAGATACACACGGCTTCTATAAACAGCTGATGGCAGCACTTCAGGAGGCAGGTTACTTCGAGGATAAGTATCCGCATAAGCTCGTAATTCTGGGAGATCTGTTCGACAGAGGGAAAGAAGCTTTGAAAATGCAGGAGTTTATTCTGGAGCAGATGAAAACTGATTCCGTGATTCTAATAAAAGGAAACCATGAAGATCTCTATGAGGAACTTGTTACGGTAGATCACGGAATGCCATATGGTCATCACGTCAGCAACGGAACCTATGATACAGCACTTCAGCTGACTGGATTTGATTCAGTGATGGCACAGATAAAACATTATGATTTTGCAGAAGCTGGGCAAGAAACACCGTACTTTAAGGAGATCATCCCGGCAATGATTAATTATTACGAGACCGAGCATTATGTTTTTACACATGGCTGGATCCCCTGCATCGCAGACCGGAGAGGGTATTCTCCGATTACAGACTGGCGGAACGCGTCCGAAGAGGAATGGCTGAACGCGCGGTGGTATAACGGCATGGACGCTGCGCGGACCGGGATAGAAGAAAAGACCGTAGTCTGCGGCCACTGGCACGCGTCCTACGGCCATTGCGTATATGAGGGCAGAGGCTCCGAGTTCGGTGAGGACGCCGACTTCAGCCCCTACTTCGGCCGCGGCGTAATTGCCCTTGACGCCTGCACGGCTCATTCCGGCATGGTCAACTGCATTGTCATCGATGACTGACGGACTGAAAACATGCATGAACAGGAACTCCCTCCGTTTATTACGGAGGGAGTTCCTGTTTTCGTTTTCCTGTCAGTCGAAGAAGCCGAGGGTCTTGAGACTGACGATGGCCTTTTCAAGATAGTCGCTGTCCGGCATCGGCCAGGCAAAGCCGAGACGGTAGAGAATATTCGCGGTGAAGGTATTGTCCGTTTCAACTGCGTGCAGATCCGGGCGGTCATTGGTCATGAGACCCTGCAGGCGGGCATTGACAGTCTCATCACTGAGCATGCGGTAGTAGTCCGCGTAGTACTCGTCATCGGGAACGGGACGAATCTCGATGCCGGCGCGGTTGGCCGCCTCCACCAGCTGCCACTCGTCAAAGCCGAAGCGGTTGTCCGCATTGAAGGCCGTGAAGCAGTCGTTCGTGCCTGCCAGGAGAACCACGGCTCTCGCCGTCATGTCCACGGGGGAGAAGCTCATGGGGTCGGTGGCGTGGCTGACGGGGCACTTGCCGATGGTGGCAAAGCCGCGCAGGCTGTTCATGAAGGCGTTTGTGTGGAAGTTGATCTGGAACTCGCCGTCGCTGTGCCGACCCATCAGGTTGCCGACGCGGATGATCTTTCCGCGCAGGCCGTTCTTCACGGCCTCCAACAGCTTCAGCTCGGCGTGATACTTGGAAATGCCGTATTTGTTGCCCATATCGTCGATCACGAACAGCTTGTTTTCATAGGCTTTGATATGGCGCTTCCAGGTTTCCTCCGTATGCACACCGGGGATGGAGATTGTCGAAACCTGGATCATTTTCGCGTTCTTTTCCTGCGCGACCCGGATCATATTTTCCGCCCCGTGCACATTGATGCGCTCCAGAATATCGTCTGCCGCGTAGTGCTTGACACAGGCCGCACAGTTGATAACCGTGTCGATGTGGATTCCCTTCAGGGCATCCTTCAGGCTGTCGTCGGTGATATCCGCCTCCACGATCTGAATCCGGGTTTCCAGCGCGTCTCCGAACAGATGGCCAAAGTAGTAGAACAGCATGCTCTTCAGCCGGTCCAGTGGTGAAGAGAAGCTTCCGCGCCGGATCAGGCAGACGATCTTTCCTTCCTTCGCTTCAATCAGCTCGCGGAGCACATGGATGCCGAGGAACCCGACCGCACCGGAGAGCAGGACATCGCCCAGCGGCTCCCGCCGGACCTGATCGGCGTATTCGAGGGTGTTGTACTGCAGCTGCTCCGGATAGTCCGACTGGATCTCTCCGGAATCCGCCGCGGTATCCTCCGCGCGTCCCGTGGAGAGCGTATGTCCGAGGCCCGCGATATATTCCGCAAACAGCTCCGGAGTCGGATGATCGAAGATATCCTGATATTCCACCTTCAGGCCCCTGGCCATCAGCTGCATGGTCACCTTGGAGGCCGAAAGCGAGGTTCCGCCCATTTCAAAGAAATTGTCATCCGCATAGAACTCGTCCAGCGACAGCGCCTCCGCGAAGATATCGCAGAGCTCCTGTTCCACGGACTTGCGGGGGGCCTTGCGTCCGGACTTCTTCTTTTCGCGCCGGACCTCCGGCAGGGCCTTTTTGTCGATCTTTCCGCTGGCGGTAACCGGCATGGTATCCAGCTGCATCAGAACATCGGGAACCATGTAATAGGTCAGACGGGACTTCAGATGAGCGGTCAGGGCTTCCGGAGAAACCGGACGGTCTGCTGTATAGAAGCCGACAAGATAATCCTCGGCGCCGTTGTTCCGGACAATGACCTTGCTCCGGGTGATTCCTTCGAAGGAACCCATGCATTTTTCAACCTCGTCCAGCTCAATCCGGAAGCCGCGCAGTTTGACCTGATTGTCTCTCCGGCCGAAGAACTCGACCTCGCCATCCGCGTTCAGACGGACCAGATCGCCGGAATGGTACGCGGGCAGCCCGCGGAGCGTGAAGAACGATTCCTTTGTTTTTTCCGGAAGGTTCAGATAGCCGCGCCCGACCAGTGCGCCCGTGATAATCAGCTCGCCGCAGGCATACGGAGGCAGAATATGTCCGAACGCGTCCAGAACATAGATCTTCGTGTTCATGATCGGGCCGCCGATGGTGACGTGTTCCGCGCTTTCCAGTTTCTTGGCGCAGCAGGTAATGGTGCATTCCGTCGGGCCGTAGGCATTGATCACCGTGACCTCCGGGGAAAGCTCGCGCAGCGTTTCAAAGAGCGCGGCGGGGAAGGCTTCCGCACCGACAACAATGAATTTCACCCCCGCCATGGCAGGCCGGAACCCGGACATGCTCAGCAGATTGGACAGCAGGGAGGGGGTTGTCATCATGATATCCACGCCGCTCTCACGGATGGCATCCGCCAGCAGGGCAGGATTGTGGACTTCACGATCCGTGGCGACGCGAACGGTTTTGCCGTTCAGCAGCATCAGCATATGGTCCAGAATGGACGCGTCAAAGGAGACGGAGCTCAGCGCCAGCGCGGTCTGTCCGCCGTCGCTTCCGTGATAGTACCGGTAGACCGAGTTCCCGGGCTGCGCGACATTCGCGAGATTGCGGTGCGCGATCATGACACCCTTAGGATTGCCCGTCGAGCCGGAGGTATAGATGCAGTACGCGAGGCTGTCAGTGGAAATGTCCAGATCCGGGTTTTCCTCATTCCCTTCCCGCAGCAGCGCTTCCACCGTCACCGCGCGGTAGGGCTTGTCCGCGTTGAACAGTCCCGGTCGGGAGGCCAGAAGCTCCGCCGTGGTGACCACGGTTTTGCTGCCCGCGTCGCGGAGACAGAAGTCCAGCCGGTCGTCCGGATAGTCGGGCAGCAGGCCCAGGAACGCGCCGCCCGCCTTGAGAATCGCCAGCTCCGTCACGGAGATGTTCTCTGTCCGCGGAAGCATCATGCCGACAACGGCGTTCTCTCCGACCCCCTTCGCGATCAGCCGGTTCGCCATCCGGTTGGCGGCGGCATTCAGCTCCCGGTAGGTCAGCTTCCGGTCCTCGCAGAGAACCGCGGGACGGTCGGGTACGGTTTCCGCCCAGTGCTCGAACAGGCGGTTGACGGGGACATCCATGAACGGGCTGTCCGTATCGTTGATCCGGGCAAGCATTTCCTCCGCCCTGTCGGAAAGCAGCCGGACGGAATCCGTCTTTTGTTTTTCGGTGAACGCGAGGAGTACCAGTTCAAATGTTTCCAGGAAGCTTTCGATGAAGGCCTCGGTGTAATGATCCAGCCGATAGTCCAGAACCAGCTCGTACCGTCCGTCCTTCAGATAAATATTCAGCGTGATCGGCGCCTTGGCGCCGGCCGGGGCGGGATTCAGGAATTCCGCCGGTTCGTCCGCGAGGCGGTCAATGATGAACTCATCGCCCTGATACGCGAAGATGATGTCCGCCCGGATGTCATAGGCCGCGGAGATCTCGGCAAAGGAGAACAGATCGTTGGACATGCTGTTCATCAGCTGTTCCTGCGTCTCGCGGATCATAGCCGGAATCATCCGGCTGCCGGAGGTACGGACAGATACAGGCAGGGTTTTGACAAGCATGCAGACGGATCCGGCCAGCCGGGAATCACTCCGTCCGTTATAGATGGTTGTATAGACCGCGTCGTCAAAATTGCCGAAGCGGCTCAGCGTAAATCCGAACGCCGCGTTGAAGAACGCGTTCGGTGTAACCCGGAGGTTTTCGCAGCGGGCCTGCACCTTTTCAGGCTTCAGGCGCGCGAAACGGACCGCGGTGGCGGAGCCGGACGCACCTTTCCCTGCCGTCTTCGGAGGCAGGCAGACGGGCTCACATCCTCTGAACACACTGTCATAGTACGCCTTGGCTTCTCCGTACCGGGCGGTGGACCGGACAGATTCCTCTTCCAACGCGGCTTCGAAGCCGGTATATCTTTCCTTCTCCACGGGAAGTCCCGCGTAGGCTTTGTCCACATCGCCGAGCAGGATCGTCTCGGAGGTCCCGTCGGAAATGATATGATGGAAATCGGCAAACAGATAATTGCCCGCGTTCGTTTCATAAACCGCCACGCGGTACAGTGGCGCGTTCAGAAGCGAGAAGGGCTTCACGAGCTCGCTGTTTTCGGGGAGCTTTTCGCAGCGGACATGCCCGACCGCCGGTTCCTCCCCGTCATTCCGGCGCGCGCGGATATTCCCCTTCTCATCGGCGAAAAGCGTGGCCTTCACATAGGGATGCGCGTTCAGCGCGGTCTTCAGCGCTTCGGCCAGCCGCGCGGGATCCACGCCCCCGCCGAGCTTCAGCAGGAACGGGATATTGTACAGAACGGTGTCCGGTTCGGCGCTGCAGGCGAGATAGATCCCCATCTGCGTCTGCGAAACCGGATAATCGGGAAGCAGCTCGTATTCCGCGGTTTTTCCGGACACGGCGATCAGTTCCGCGATCTTCCGGACGGTACCGCTGGCTCGGATATCCGAAACCCGGAACGGAATGTCAAACGCCTTTTCCAGCTCCACGTTCAGCCGGATGATCCCGATGGATGTCAGACCCCAGTCAAACAGATCCGCGTCGATACTGACCGAGTCGCGCCCGATGATCCCCGCCGCAATATCATGCACCGTCTGCTGGACCGCGTTTTCCGGCGGGACGGTCTCGCTTTCCTGACGCTCCGGCTTCGGGAGCGCGCGCCGGTTCACCTTCTGGTTCTGGTTCAGCGGGATCGCGTCGATCTGCATCGTAACCGCCGGGACCATATACGGGGGCTTTTCTGCGCGGATGAACTCATTCAGGCGGGGAACATTCACCGGCTGATCCGAGACCACATATGCTGCGATGTACTTTCCGCCGGCAGGGTCATCGAAGGCGGCGACCGTCGCGTCCCGAATTCCCTCAAAGCGCCGGATCACCTCTTCGATTTCCGTCAGCTCGACGCGGAAACCGCGGACCTTGACCTGTCCGTCATGGCGGCCGATGAAATCAACCTCGCCGTCCGGCAGGAAGCGGACGATATCGCCGGTGCGGTAGGCCCTCGCGAAGGACGCGTCCTCCGTGAACGGATTGCCAATAAAGGTTTCCGCCGTCCTTTCGGGCAGTCCCAGGTATCCCTTTCCGACCTGCCGGCCCGCCACGATCAGCTCGCCCGGCATGCCCGCCGGCAGCCGGTTCATATGCCGGTCGACGACATACCCGCGGACATTTTCGAGCGGCCGGCCGATGGTCACCTTATAGGGATTCCCGGCGAGCCGGCTCGCCGTGACATAGGCCGTGGTCTCGGTCGGCCCGTAGCAATTGTACATGGCGAAGGTGAGCTTTTCCGCGTTCAGCGGAACGAGCGCTTCCCCGCCGACGATGAAGTGCTTCAGATACGGGGAACGGGTCATCTGGGCGAACTGGCGGCCGACCTGCGTTGTCATAAAGCCGTGGGTGATTTTGTTTTCAATGTAGAACCGGTCGATCTCCGACAGATCCAGGCGGATTTCCTCCGGAATGACGTATACCGTCCCGCCGGAAGGCGGGAAGGAGTACAGATCCAGCGAACAGGCGTCAAAACCGAAAGAGGCGTAGCAGGCGCAGGACGCGTTTCCGTCGATTCCGTACCGCCGGCGGCCCAGCTGGCACATCGCGGATGTATTGCCGTGCGTAAGCATCACGCCCTTCGGCGTGCCTGTGGTCCCGCTGGTATACAGCAGGACAAAAAGGTCATCCGGTTCATTCCGGACCGGCGCGGGAACCGCCTGCGGCAGATTCCCCACTTCCTCCAGATAAAGGACGGGACCGTCATAGTCCGCGATCCGGTCTCTCTGATCCCGGTTCACGATCAGAAGCTTCGCGCCCGCGTTTCTGACCATGAAGGACAACCGCTCGTCCGGGTAGGATTCGTCCAGCGGCTCATACGCGCAGCCGGCCTTCAGGACACCGAGGGGCAGAAGCACGATCCATTCGCTTCTCGGAACGAGGATCGATACGACATCATTCCGGCCGAGTCCGAGAGACTGGATATGCGCGGCGATCCGGTCTGTAACGGCGCCGCCTTCCCCGTAGGTCCAGCGGTGATCCCCGTATACCACCAGGTCGTGTTCCGGCGTTTTGCGGACCCAATCGCCGAAGTATTCCGGAACGGTCCGGTCCTCCGGCAGGAAATCGGGATCGTGGAAGGTTTCCAGCTCCTCCAGCCGCCGCTCCGAAACCAGGCTGACATCCTTCAGGTATTCCTGTTCCGTGAACGCCCGGACCGCGCAGACGAAAGCGTCTGCGAAGGATTCCATCACCCCGCGCTGATAAAGATCGCTCCGGTAGCGGAAGCTCAGCCGGAAGCCGTCCTCCCTGACCGTGAACTCATGGAAAAGGGTCAGAAACAGGCGTTCGAACGTCGTCCGGTCCTGCTCCTTCCGCATCGGCGACGGAACCTGGGATGTCCTTGATCCGCGCCACGTCGGCCTTATCCAGACCGTCCGCATCCGACACCACCACGCTGATGGAATCCGCACCCATAAACGCCACGCAGTCGGCATAGCCCTTGGCGGTCACCAGACTTTCGATCTGCGACTCTGCCACCGTATAGGCGGCCAGCACCTGCAGCGACTGGGAGGCTTCGTTCAGCACATCCTCCGTGGCGTTTTCGTCCACTTCGGCATCCTTCAGCATACTGATGGCGTTGTCCCGGGCCTGTTTGCGGCTGAGGCGTGCCGTGGCGAAGTAGTCGTTCTCATCCACAGGCGCCGCTGTCTCCTGCTCCGTTTCCTCCGGCGAACTGACAAGCGTGGACTGCCCCAGTATCTTGGATGTGTCCTTCACACCGCCGGCATAGCGCCAGTTCAGATAGACCGCCGCGCAGACGAACACCAGTACCGTGGCTATCACCGCCCGCTTTTTCCATACCTTCTTCATATCTGTCCCTCCTGTTTTCATTTACGAAATATGTCATGTAACCGTTATGACTGCCATTTGACGATGGATATCTTATCGCTGCCAAGGCCTGTCAGTGCGGCCACCGCCTCGGTAACGGCCAGACGCACGGCGCTGTCGTCCGCCCCGTCGCATACCACCACGGCGCCCTGAAAAACGGGATATGTCTCGCCGGTGACGACCACGTCCTGCCAGCCGCTGCCTCGGTTCACGGTGATCGGCTGGCGGCGGCTGTCATAGGAGCCATCCTCTTCCCGGCTCACGTCGGTATCCTCCGCCACGCGGATCTCGGAGGCACTTTTCAGCGTCAGCATGATCCGCAGCCTTCCGACACCCTGGATCTGGCCCAGAACGGCCTCCATTTTCTGCTCCACTTCTTCCAGCGAGTAATTTTCCCGGCTCTGTGAG
>CALCUD010000084.1 GCA_937906775.1 uncultured Clostridia bacterium | reverse complement strand
CCTGGCCTCTACAATGCGAATGTAGCGCACTACCAACTGTGCCAATGCCCCATGCCGCTACAACACCGGAAAGTATACCATACGGTCCTGAAAAAGGCAAGGATTAATTTCGTGATTTCGGGAAGAAAAAAACATCGCGGTGAATATACATTCACCGCGACGGTTGAAACGGTCGGGATCAAGCCCTGGCCAGCAGAAGTTTGACGGAGGCTTCGTCGTCTTCAATTTCCACCGTGGTCAGCGGAGAAGAAACTTCGCCGACGGAAGCCAGAGTCTCATTGCAGATGTACTCAACCCAGCCTTCGGGCAGCGCGCCTTCGGCAACCTGGAGAACGATCCGGTCGGAAATCTCACAGCCGGAGGTCTTCCGGGCGTCCTGCACGTTGCGGACGATTTCCCGCGCGAGGCCTTCTTTTTTCAGATTCTCGTCAACGGTCAGATCCAGAGAAACAACGATACCGGCTTCGCTGGCAATGAACATGCCGTCTTTGGCGTTGTACTTCACCAGAATGATCGCGGAATCAAGCGTCTCCTCCGTGCCGTTGACATCCAGCGTGACGGTCTCGCCCTTCAGGGCGAATTTTCCGGACTTGACCGCCTTGATAATGAAGGGAACCTTGTCCGGATAGCGGTTGCGGATCTCGTTGAAGTTCGGATCGTACTGGACGGTGGCGATATCGTCCACCTTGTTCAGGAACTCGACCTGCTTGACGTTCAGTTCCTCGGCAATGACATCCCGGAAGGAAACCATCGCTTCGGCCTGGGCAGCGTCGGACAGAGCGATCCGCAGCGTCTTCAGCGGCTGACGGTTCTTGACGCGGTTTTTCGCGCGGATGGAGCGGGCCAGAGCAATGATATCCTGTACCAGGGCAATGTCCGCCACCAGCTTGTCATCTTCATACGCTGCGGGAATTTCCGGCCAGGCGGAAAGATGAACGGATTCTTCACCGGTCAGATTCTTGTAGATCATTTCGGATACAATGGGCGCGACCGGGGCGAGAAGTTTGGTCAGATTGACCAGGACATAATACAGCGTGTTATAGGCGTTTTTCTTGTCTTCACTGTAGCCGGAGGCCCAGAAACGGCGGCGGGAACGGCGGATATACCAGTTTGTCAGCCCGTCGATCAGGGAAACGAGCCGGTCGACATACCGGTTGACCTGATAGCCGTTCATGCTTTCGGTGATCTCCGCGGCGGTGGAGTACAGCTTGGCCAGGATCCAGCGGTCCAGCTGATTGTCGCTTTGCGGGGCTCCGTCCGAAGGCTCGAAACCGTCGATATTCGCGTAGGAAATGAAGAAGTTGCAGGCATTCCAGTAGGGCAGGATGACTTTCTGCAGCGCGTCGAGAATACCGCTTTCATCAAACAGCAGATCGCCGATCAGCATGGCGTTGGACTGATAGAGATACAGGCGGAACGCGTCGGTGCCGAACTGCTTCATCAATTCCATCGGGTCGGTATAGTTTTTGGAGGACTTGGACAGCTTTTTGCCGTCTTTGGCCAGGATCGTTCCGTGGACTACGCAGTTTTTGAACGCGGGCCGATCGAACAGGGCTGTGGCCAGAACATGCAGGTAATAGAACCAGCAGCGGATCTGACCGGTGTATTCCACAACAAAATCGGACGGGAAATGGCTTTCGAACCAGTCTTTGTTTTCGAAGGGGTAATGCTTCGAGGCGAAAGGAACGCTGCCGCTTTCAAACCAGCAGTCCAGCACCTCGGGCACACGGACCATGGTCTCGCCGCAGTCCGGGCAGGCGAAGGTGATCCGGTCGAGATACTGACGGTGCAGATTGTCCGGCTCGATACCGCTGGCTTGTTTGATATCCGCGATGCTGCCGAGAACTACCTGCCTGCCGCAGTGATCGCACTTCCAGATCGGGATCGGCGTGCTCCAGTAACGGTTGCGGGAAATGTTCCAGTCGCGCGCGCCGGCGAGCCAGTTGCCGAAACGGCCGTGCTTGACGGTTTCCGGCAGCCAGTTGACCTTTTCGTTGTATTCGATGAGCTTGTCCTTGACGGCGCCGACATTGAAATAGTAAGCGTCCATCGCCTTGTAGATCAGCGGCCGCTTGCAGCGCCAGCAATGGGGATAGTTATGCACGATGGTCCCGTCGGCGACCGCTTTGCCGTTGTCATACAGGAAGCGGATCACGATGGGATTCATCTCGATGACGTTTTTATCCTCCTGCAGGGGATAGAAGTCGGTGATCTCCTCGGTGAACCGGCCTTTGGCGTCGACCGGGTTGACCAGCGGGATCCCGTTGTTTTTGCAGGTCCAGTAGTCATCCTCGCCGAAAGCGGGGGCGGTATGAACGATGCCGACGCCCTCGTCGGAGCCGACATAATCCGCGGACACGACGCGGAAGGCGCCTTCGGCCTTTTTATCGGCAAAGTAGGGGAAGAGCGGTTCGTATTCGATGCCGAGCAGCTCCTCGCCGGGGCATTCCCGGACAATCACGGGCTTTTCGCCGAAGACCTTGACGAAGTTCTTCAGCGTGTCCTTGCAGGCCACGTAGATCTCCTCGCCGACATCCACAAAGGCGTAGGTCAGCGTTTTGCCGACGGCCAGACAAAGGTTGGACGGAAGCGTCCAGGGGGTGGTGGTCCAGGCCAGAAGGCAGACGGGCTTTCCGGCTTCCGTCAGACCGGTACGGAACTTGACGGCGATCCAGCGGTCCTGACGGGGACGGGTCGAATCGGACTCGCGGGTATCGGAAATGGAAAGGGAAGTCTCACAGTGGGTGCAGTAGGGCGTAACCCGGTAATCCCGATAGATCAGGCCCTTGTCATAGCAGGTTTTGAAAGCCCACATGACGCTTTCCATGAAATCTTTGTTCATGGTTTTATAAGCGCCGTCATAATCCACCCAGCGGGCCATCTGCTCGACATACTCGCGCCAGGCTTCGTTGTTGCTGGAGACGATTTCGAAGCACTTGTCGTTGAACACATCGATCCCGATGGATTTTTCAATTTCGTTTTTATCGTCAATCCCCATCAGCACCTCGGCCTGATTCTCGATCGGAAGGCCGTGGCAGTCCCAGCCCCAGACGCGCGGGACTTTGTAGCCCTGCATGGTCCAGTAGCGGGAGATCATATCTTTGATAAAGGAAACCAGCACGGTCCCGTGATGGGGCTTTCCGGTCGGGAAGGGAGGACCGTCGTAGAAGACGACTTCGCCGCCCTGAGGACGCTCCACGGATTTTTCAAAAGTCTGATCTTCTTTCCAGAATTTCAGAATTTCGGGCTGGATGACCGAAAAATCAGGTTTGGCAGATAGTTCCTGGAATCTCATGATATACCCTCCGCACCAACATCAGAATAAGGAGTTTCAACCTATAAATATTGCCACGGGAAGCGCGCTTTGTCAACGAAAAATGCCGCCGGCTGCAAACGGTAAAATGAATAAAGGGAAAACGGGACGGGACGGAGAATAAATAAAGTTGGATTTTTGTGGATTTATCCCGCTCCGGGAAGGATCCGAAGGATCCGGAAAGGGTGACGCGAACCGTGAAGATCGCTATGATCGGACAGGATATTCCGACATTGCTGCCCGCGCTGCTGGCGGATCTGCTTTTCGCCGGGAATGAGAAAAACGCGGAAGTGGCCGTTGAGGAAGGAAATCCGGCTATGCAGGAGCTGCTTACGGGCTATGCCGAAGCGATCTTCAAAAAAGCCGGAAAGGGCGGAAGTCTGATCGCTGTCGCGGACCGTGAAAAAGTCCTGACAGGCGCGGATTGCGTGCTGTATGCCGGAGACTGCCAGCCCGGGAGCCGGTTCTTCCAGGACCGGAGCGCGCTGGGAAGCGACGATGAACAGGATCCGGGACTGACGGACCAGGCCCGCGTCAACGGCGGGATCGGCGGTTTGCTGCATGCTCTTCGCGCGGGGGGAGAGGTCCTTCGCCTGTGCGACATGATGGATTCCCTGTGTCCGGAAGCCCTGGTGATCAATCTGGGTCAGCCTGTCGCGCGGACCTGCGCGGTTTTCACGGATCGGGGATACCGTTGCTTCGGAATGGGGAGAACGCCCCTGCGGGGTTCCAACGGACTGGATACCATGGCCAAGCGCCTGCGTAAAAAACCCGCGGCGCTGGAGGCAAAAATCGCGGGTTTGCCCGGATTCGCCTTCCTGCTGGAACTGAAAGAAAAAGAAACGGATAAGGATCTGCTTCCGACACTGAAAAAGGCGGCTGAAAACCGGGAAATGGGCGAGCTCAGCAAGCGCTGGCTGGACTGGTGGGGCGCCATTCCCGTCGGCGACGTGACGGATCATGCCGAGTTTCTGCCCGCACAGCCGGACTATATTCCGGAGGAAAGGCCGGAGTTCGGGGAAACGGTGGAGCGCCGCAAGGAACGGATCCTGTACATGAATACGGTGCGCGACAAGGGCGCGGACGAACGGGAGGGCGCGATGGCCCAGCTGCTGCTGCTTTCCAAAGCGCCGCCGATCCGGCCGATGGAGCTGGCGCTGGCGCTGCTCCGGAAGGAAACGAAGACCGTTCCCGCAGTGACCCGCGTCAACGGCGGAGAAATGCCTCAGCTTTCACCGCGGGCGCAGATTGAAACGGCGCTGGTCCTGGAAAACGGAGAGGTCCGGGAGCAGGGAATAACGGTGCCGCCGGAGCTGGCGGACATTCTGGGCGAGATTGATGAAACCAACCGCCTCGCGGCGAAAGCCGCCTGCGGCGACCGGGAGGCGCTGCGCGAATGCGTCGAGACGGATCCTGCGCTGGCGGGTCTGGACAGGCTGTACTGCATGGATCTTGTCGAATGTATGATCGCGATGCACAGGGATGTGCTGACCTGTTTTGACGAATAATGAAAGCCGAGGAGGAACAGCTGTGTTTCTGGCGGACTCATGGGTGGATTATGAAGTTCTGGATACCGGCGACGGAGAAAAACTGGAGCGCTGGGGCGATATCATCCTGCGCCGTCCCGATCCCCAGACCATATGGCCCAAAGCGGATGAAAAACTGTGGCGGAAAGCGCAGGCGCATTATCACCGCAGCGAAAAAGGCGGCGGCGAATGGGAATTCCTGACGCGCCTTCCGGAAAGATGGACCGTTTCCCACGGGGAACTGCAGTTCTATGTGCGCCCCACGGGGTTCAAACATACCGGCCTTTTCCCGGAACAGGCCGCGAACTGGATCTGGATGTCCGATCTGATCCGTCATGCCGGGAAAAGCGACCTGAAGGTTCTGAACCTGTTCGGCTATACGGGCGGCGCGACGCTGGCCTGCGCCGCGGCGGGCGCGCATGTGACCCATGTCGACGCGGCCAAGGGCATGGTGCAGTGGGCCAAGGAGAACAGGGAACTGAGCAGGCTCCCGGAAACAGGATGCCGATGGATCGTGGAGGACGCGCTGCGCTTTGTCCAGCGGGAGATCCGCCGCGGAAACCGCTACGACGGCATTCTGATGGATCCGCCGAGCTACGGACGCGGCCCCTCCGGCGAAGTCTGGAAACTGGAAAATGAATTGTTCGGGCTGATCGAAACCTGCGCGCAGGTGCTGAGCGATGAACCGCTGTTTTTCCTGATCAACAGCTATACCACCGGTTTCCAGGCGAGCGTGCTGAGCAATATGCTGGAGAAATGCGTGGTCAGCCGGCACGGCGGAACGGTGGACAGCGAGGAACTCTGCCTGCCCGTGACAACGGGCGGCGTTCTGCCTTGCGGCGCGAGCGGGAGGTGGCAGCGTGGCTGATGTCCTGTACGAGGATAATCATGTGCTGGTCGCCGTCAAACCGCCGAACATGCTTTCCCAGGCAGACCGCACGGGGGATACGGACATCCTGACCGAACTGAAAGCGTACATCCGGGAGGAATACCATAAACCCGGAAACGTCTATCTCGGCCTGGTCCACCGGCTGGACCGCCCCGTCGGCGGGCTGATGGTTTTTGCGAGGACCAGCAAGGCCGCGTCGCGTCTTTCGGCGCAGATGCAGGAGCATCAGATGGGCCGGGAGTATCTGTGCGTGGTGACAGGAGAGGTTCAGGATCAGTTCACCCTGACGGATTATCTGATCAAGGATGAGATCAAAAACAAGGTCGTTGTCTGTGAAGCGGACGAGAAAGGCGGAAAACTGGCCATCCTGCACGGACGGTGCATCTCCAGACGCGACGGGACAGCGCTTTGCGGGATCCGGCTGGAAACGGGACGGAGCCACCAGATTCGGGTCCAGATGAGCAATATCGGCGCGCCGCTCTGGGGCGACAACCGCTATGGAAAGGGGATCCCGGGCCAGCAGATCGCGCTGTGGGGCTACAAGCTGACCTTTGAACATCCCGTTACCCATGAAAAACTGACATTCCACGCGATGCCGGAGGGCAGCGTCTGGAGTCTGTACGCGGATCTGCTGACCGTGCCGGAGGATACGGACATGCCGGAAAGCAGACACCGGATCCATCTGACGGAACAGGTCGTTCAGACGATTGAGGAATACAACAAATTCGGCAATGTCGAAATCAAGGAGCTGCTGTGAGTCAACCTTTTTCTTATGAAGTGAAACATGTATGCAAACAGTCCGGCGCCCGGCTGGGCGTTCTGCATACGCCGCACGGGGATATCGAAACCCCGATCTACATGCCGGTCGGGACCTCCGCATGCGTCAAAGCGATGACGCCGCGGGAAATGGAGGAAATCGGGACGCAGATCCTGCTCTCCAATACCTACCATCTGCACCTGCGTCCGGGTGAAAATCTGGTGGCGGAAGCCGGCGGACTGCACAATTTCATGGACTGGCATAAGCCGATCCTGACGGACAGCGGCGGATTCCAGGTGTTCTCGCTAGCAGGGATCCGCAAGATCAAGGAGGAAGGAGTCACCTTCCAGAGCCATCTGGACGGCTCCCGCCAGTTCATCGGGCCGGAGGAATCCATGGATATCCAGCAGGCGCTGGGATCCGATATCGCGATGTGCTTTGACGTCTGCTCTCCGTATCCATGCGATTACAATACCGCGAAGGTCAACATGGAGCGCACGCACCGCTGGGCGGAACGGTGTCAGAAACATCACACCCGCGAGGATCAGGCGCTGTTCGGCATCGTGCAGGGCGCTTTTTACAAAGACCTGCGGATCGAAAGCGCGAAGGCGCTCCGGGATATGGACTTTATCGGGTACGGGATTGGCGGACTCAGCGTCGGTGAACCGAAACCGATCATGTACGAAATGCTGGACGAGATCCGTCCCTATATGCCGGAGGAGAAACCGCGCTATCTGATGGGCGTCGGCACCCCGGACTGCTTTGTGGAGGCTGTTCTTCGCGGAGTGGACATGTTTGACTGCGTGCTCGCGACCCGGATCGGGCGGAACGGTTCCGTCATGACCAGCAAGGGCCGGGTCGTGGTCAAGAACGGCAAATACGCCCATGATTTTTCGCCGCTGGACGATCAGTGCGACTGTTACGCCTGTCAGCATTTCACCAGGGCCTACATCCGGCATCTTTTCAACGCGAAGGAGATCACCGCGGGGAGACTGGCTTCCATCCACAATCTCCGGTTCCTGATCCACATGATGGAAGAGATCCGTCAGGCCATCGCGGAAGACCGCTTCCTGGATTATCGCCGGGAGTTTTATGAGCGGTATGATCTGACCAAGAATTTCTGATCCGGGTTCCGGATCTGGAAAATATATGAAGGAGGACTTTTTGATCATGAAGATTCTGTCTGTATTGGATCCCTCATTCCAGAACTACGGTCAGGTACTGACCGGCTATGACACCGCGGAGCTTCTGGCGACGCTGGACAAGGTTTCCCCGCTTCCCGAAGGCGTAGAGTATGTGCCGGAACAGGCGGAACTGATGGCGCTGCCCATTGCGAAGGAACTGGCGGACAGCGCTTTCGGCGGCATGCCCATCCAGATCGGCTGGTGCAACGGACACAACACGAAACTGAACTGCCTTGAGTATCATCGGGACAGCGAACTGAACATCGGCACGGAAGATTTCATCCTGCTGCTGGCTAAACGGGAAGACCTCGTCAACGGCGCGCTGGATACTGATAAGGTTGTCGCGTATCTGTGCCCGAAGAACACCCTGATCGAAGTTTACGCCACCACGCTGCATTATGCGCCCTGTAGCGCGGTCAAAGGACAGGGCTTCAAGGTCATCGTCGTGCTTCCCAAGGGAACCAATGTCGGCATGCCGACCATCACGGTCCGCAATGATGAAGACGCGACCCTGTGGGCGACCAATAAATGGCTGCTGGCGCACGCGGATTCCTCCGAGGCGGCTCAGGGCGCGAAGGTTCTGCTCAAGGGCGTGAACACCGATATCGCCGATCTGATCTGATTTCTGAAAGCAATGAAACAGGGTGCCGGATTCACGGCACCCTGCTTTTTTCATTCTCAAAGCTTGTATAACTCCCGGTATTTCTTTTGCAGATATCCGGTATAGACTGTTGCGTCCAGCGGACCGCCCATTGCGTTCAGCAGGATCTCCTGCGGCTTTTTCAGCCTTCCGTACTGATGGATCTTTTCTCCCAGCCAGGCTGTGACCGGACGGAGATCTCCCGCCTCGACGGTTCCCCAGACATTCATATCAGCTTCCATCCGGCGAAGCATCTGGACGCCGTAGGCGCTGCCCAGCGCGTAGCTCGGGAAGTAACCGAAGGAACCGCCGGACCAGTGGCTGTCCTGCAGGATGCCGCGGCGGTCATCCGGAACTTCAAGGCCGAGGAATTTCTTATAGAGCTCGTTCCAGATCCCTGGAAGATCGGTCACTTTCAGATCACCGCTGAAAATGGCTTTTTCAATTTCGTAACGGATCAGCACGTGAAGAGGGTAGGTCAGTTCATCCGCGTCCGTACGGATCAGAGAAGGTCTGGCGATATTGATCGCGGCGTAAAGCTCCTCCGCTGTCAGGCTGCCGATCTGATCCGGGAAAATATCCCGCATGACGGGGAGAAGCGCACGGCAGAAGGGCAGACTGCGGCAGATCAGGTTTTCATAAAAACGGCTCTGGCTTTCGTGAATGCCCATGGTGGATCCGCCGGCCAGTGATGTGAACTGCAGATCGTCCGCCACACCCATTTCGTACAGCGCGTGGCCGCCCTCGTGAATGACGCTGAAAAGGCTGGAAGCCATATCGTTTTCGTAGTAATGCGTTGTGATCCGGACATCCCATTTGTTGGAACCGGAGGTGAACGGATGCTCCGTTTCGCCCAGCGTGCAGCAGGCGGGATCGATCCCTTCCATTTTCATGACCCGATGGGCGAACTCGCGCTGAAGCCCGACAGGATACTGAGCGTGCAGGAACGGATGATCCGGCTGGGGCCGGGTACCGATCTCGGCGATCAAAGGGGCCAGTTCCGTGCGGACCGTATCAAAAAACGGATCCAGCATTTCGCGGGACGCGCCCTTTTCGAAAGTATCCAGCAGAACATCATAGGGATGCTTCGTGCTGTCCTTCAGGGATGCAAAACGCTTCTGGAAAGCGATCAGTTTTTCCAGATACGGGGCAAAGAGCGGGAAATCGCTTTTCTCTTTCGCGTCGTGCCATACGGTGCTTGCTTCATTCAGCAGCTGCTGATACGCGACATATTCCTCCATCGGGAAAAGGTGGATCTCATCGTATGCTTCCCTGATCAGCTCAGCCTGACGGAAGACCTTCGGATCAGCCTGATCTTTCGCGTTCAGCACCGTATCGAGGACCTCGCCTGTTTCGGGATTGACGAGCAGACGGTAGCTGAGTTCGCTCAGATATCCCAGCGCTTCTCCGCGCCCTTTCCAGGACTTCTTCGGCGCAACGGTATCCCCGTCGACATACAGAATATTCATGGCGTGGTTCAACGCATAGGAGGCCTTTTCCATATCATTGATCTTCTGAATTGCGGTATTCAATTCCATAGTTTCACGCTCCTTATATGTTCATTGTATCACAGAATCCTTGAAACGCAAAGGAAACAGCAGGATTGATACAGAAATATAAAAAAGTGCTTTACAACGTCCAAAGTATGTGCTATATTATACCTTGTTCGGGGCATTAGCGCAGCTGGTAGCGCACCACACTGGCAGTGTGGGGGTCAGCGGTTCGAATCCGCTATGCTCCACTTTTTTTATGCCCTCGTTTTTTTAGCGGCTTGCGGATTCTTAAACAACACCCCGGCGGCAGATTCGGTTGAATCCGCCGTTTTTTTTCTCCGGACAGAGATAAAGCGCTTTGCCGTTTTTTCGGTACAACAGTTGTTCCTTGATTTACAGGGTCAATCGTATTCAGCCGGGGGGATGCAGTCGCCGGCGTGCTGTGTGTTTGCCTGTTCCAGCAGCAGTGCGGTTTTCATTGCCTCGGACGCGTCGATCGGAAATTTTTCGCCCGTCTGAATGCAGCGATAAAAATCCCGGATCAGCATGATATGCTCCTTGCCCCAATAGTCTTTCCCGTAAACAGAATGATCGGTAAAGTCTTCTGTTACAGAAGATCCGTCATCCCGGCGTACTGTCACAACGCTGCCGTTCATTTCGATATCGCCGTGTTCACAGCTTAACTTCAACTGAACCGGCCAGTTACCGGTACAGCAGTTTGAGGCATAGAACAGGAATCGGGCGCCGCTCGCAGCGGTCATCAACAGATCACAGGTATCTTCGCATTCAATGCAGCCGCCATTCCTGCCTGCCGGCAACAGCGCAGGAAGATGACGCTTTTCCTGCGGAACATGTTTCCGCATCCTGCGCTTGACTTACGGAATGCCTGTGCTATAATTCTTTCCGTTCAAAACGCTGGGGGCGCAGAAATGCTGAGATGATCCTCTGGGATCTGTCCCTTTGAACCTGATGTAGGTCATCCTACCGTAGGGAAGCGGGCATGAATGCGCTCGCTTTCCGCTGTATCAGCGGAAAGTTTTTATTCAGGAGGGATAATCAATGAGACTGAACGGAAGAACACGGCTCCGGGCTTTGTGCGAGTGCGGGGTCCTGATCGCGGCGGCGCAGGTGCTGGGATATCTGAAGCTTTTCCGCCTTCCTCAGGGAGGTTCGGTAACATTGAATATGCTTCCTGTCTTTATTATCTGCGCGAGATGGGGGTTCGGCTACGGCATGCTTTCCAGCTTCGCGTTCAGCCTGTTGCAGCTGTTCCTGGACGGCGGCGCCGCGATCGGCTGGGAATCTCTGATCGGGGACTATATCCTGGCTTATTCTCTTCTGGGCCTGGCAGGGCTGTTTCACCGCAGAAAGGGCGGCCTGTATCTCGGTGCCGCGGCTGGCGGATTCGGGCGGTTTCTGGCTTCCTGGGTGACCGGAGCGACCGTCTGGGGGAAATATATGCCGGAGGAGTTCTTCGGAATGACAATGACGTCGCCCTGGATCTATTCGGCTTTGTATAACGGCAGCGTGATCCTGATCAGCGTGGTTCTGTGCCTGATCCTGCTCTGGGTCCTGGACCGCTCCATGGGGAAGATCCTCCGCGGGGAGGATATCAGCCGGGATATCCGATAACGGAACCGGGGTCGGACAAGCGTGTGAAGAATATCCGGTCGAGCTGATCCAACGGTTAAAAAAACAAAAGTTGTGATAAGTTTATATAGATTTGTAACAAAACGCTTGCAATTCTGGAACAAATATAATACAATTTCTACAGTATTGGTTACGAAAGGGTGTTCATATTGGGAAAGCGGATTCTGTTGGTAGACGATGAGCCTTTGATCCTCAAGGGCCTGAAGTATACGCTGGAACAGGAAGATTATGAAACCGATACGGCTGTGGACGGCGAGGAAGCTCTGGCTAAATTCGAGTCCAATCC
The DNA here is from genome assembly GCA_937906775.1 of uncultured Clostridia bacterium. Classification (GTDB taxonomy): domain Bacteria; phylum Bacillota; class Clostridia; order Christensenellales; family Aristaeellaceae; genus Aristaeella. The sequence goes on along the minus strand of CALCUD010000084.1, from coordinate 8,444 downwards.
TTACGACCTGATTCTTCTGGACGTCATGCTGCCGAAGCTTGACGGTATTTCAGTGTGCCAGCGGATCCGTGAACACAGCGATATTCCGATCATCATGCTGACTGCCAAGGGCGAGGATATGGACAAGATCCTCGGTTTGGAATACGGCGCGGATGATTATATGACCAAACCCTTCAATATCCTTGAAGTCAAAGCCCGGATCAAAACGATCCTCCGCCGTGTGTCCGGAAGTACCCAGCCTCAGGAACCCCGGATGATCCGGATCCATGATATGGATATTAATCTGGTCAAGCGCAGCGTATGTCTGGGCGGAAAAGATATCAAACTGACCGCCAAGGAATTCGACCTGCTTCAGATGTTTGTCACCAACCGCGGAACCGTCTTCAGCCGTGAACAGATGCTGGAAACCGTATGGAAATACGATTATGCCGGAGACGCGCGTACGGTGGACGTTCATATCCGCCGCCTGAGGGAGAAGATCGAGCGGGATACATCCAAGCCCGAATTTATCTTCACCAAATGGGGAGTTGGTTACTATTTCACCGATCAGGAATAAACATAATTTTCTGGCCAGCATCAGGTGGAAAATCCTGCTGGCCTTTTTTCTCATTGTGGCCGTTTCGTTCATAGTGGCCGCGACAAATCTGACGGGAATCGTCAGTGAATATATGTATCAGCAGCGCGAGAGAGAGGACAGCGCGTCCGCGGAAAAGCTGTCCCAGACTCTTGCGCCTTTATTTGAGCGGATCGAGGCGGAGGAGATCCGGAACGTGATGGCTGAATCGGCAGCAACGCTGAACGGACGGCTGATGCTGATCGATCCGGACGGAAAGATCCAGTACGATACCTTCCATCTGCTGTGCGGCCAGCGTCTGAAGCTGAATGAAGTCCTGTCGGTTCTGGCCGGTGAAAAAGAATCGGATTACGGCATGCATTCGCCGGGACGGGAAACGGTCGCGAAGATGAGCGGTGAAACGGACGCGGAATATGTCGCTTACTGCACCCACAGTCTGAACGCGGAAAACGGCAGCGCCGGCGTGCTTCTGTATGTCAGCCGCGTCCAGGAGATGATGGATTCCGTTCATTCCGTCAGCCGTCAGCTTTCGGTTGTTTTCATTGTGATCGCCGTGGGGGCGCTGATCCTGGCGCTGATCCTGAGCCAGATTCTGACCAAACCCATCACCACGCTGAGCCGGACCATGAGCAAGATGGGAAAGGGCGATCTGAGCGTGCGCGTTCCCGTCAAAGGAAGCGGAGAGCTTCGGGAACTGGCGGAAAATTACAATACCATGGCATCCCAGCTGGAAAGTATCGATAAAACGAGAAGCCAGTTCGTTTCCAACGCCAGCCATGAACTGAAAACACCGCTCGCGACAATGAAGATCATGCTGGAAACGATCCTGTATCAGCCGGATATGCCGACTGAACTGCGGCAGGAATTTATGCAGGATATGAATCATGAGATCGACCGCCTGACCGGGATCATCACCGATCTGCTGACCCTGTCACGGATGGATCACGCCGGCGATCAGCTGGTCAGCGAGGCGCTGGATATGAGCGAGCTGACGGCTGAAACCGTCCGGCTGCTGCGTCCCGTGGCCGAAAAGAAAGAACAGACGATCGCGGAAGATATCATGCCGGGGCTGAAGTTTACCGGAGACAGGACCAAGCTGAACCAGATCCTGTACAACCTGACGGAAAACGCGATCAAATATACCCCGGAAAAGGGCACGATCCGGGTATCACTGAAACAACAGGGCGATGAGCTGATCTGGAAGGTCCGGGACAACGGCATCGGCATTCCGGAAGAGGACAGAGAGCATATCTTTGAGCGCTTTTACCGGGTGGATAAAGCCAGAAGCCGCGAAACAGGCGGGACCGGTCTGGGACTCAGCATTGTGCGGCAATTTGTGAATATGCACGGTGGCACGATACGCGTTGACAGCGTCCCAAATCAGGGAACCGAATTCACGGTTGTCCTGCCTGTGGAAGGAGGAGACCGGAAATGAAGAGATGGATGTGCGCGCTGACCGCTATATGCTGCCTTTTCGCGCTGACCGGCTGTGCGAAGAAAACGGATGAGCAGCCTTCGTCCCTGATGCTGCCGGAGATCCGGAGCGAATATCCGGCTCCGGACGGGGATGACCTGCCGTCCGGCGAGACAACGCATGTTCTGTGGCTTCCCAGCGCGGACGGTTCGCGGCTGACGCCGCAGTATATTCCGGTAACGTCGGGTTCCGCCCTGGAAACCGCAACGTTTCTGGTCGCCTCCGCGCTTGACTTCAAAAGCAATTCACAGGTGTCATCCCTGGGCGGTGATACAGACCTGACCCTGTTCGGAACGGACCCGGTGGAGCTGAGCCGGGACATCTGCACGGTCAATCTGGGTTCCTCCGCGCTGGGGCCTTCTTCTTCGGATCTGTACACCGTCGCGCTGTCGCTGACCGCAACGCTTTGCGAAATGGAGCAGATCAGCGCCGTCAATGTTCTGGTAGCGGATCAGAGCGCCGGACTGGACATTACGGGCAGCCTTCCGATGGGAACGCTTTCCGCCCGGCAGGGCGATAATCTTCAGGTGCTGTGGGAACAGATGGACGCCAAAAAAGCGCCTCTGGGAAGCGATCTGAGCAAAACGCCTCTGACAGAGAACGTTACGGTTTTTTATCCGTTGGAGGACGGGCAGGGGATCACCTGCAAAACCGAAACAGCGTCCTTTGAAGGACAGACTCCGCAGCAGATGGCCCTCGGGCTTCTGGACATCATGAGCGAACGGAGTGCCTATGTGAACGGCGTACGGCCGCTGCCGGACCTTCGCTCCATGATGCTGCACGACCCTCTGACGAGCGAACTGACGGATGGCGGACGGCTGATCACGATCAGCTTCCGGGAGGATCTGACGGAGATCCTGACGCAGAGCGGGACGGATCTCTCCTGTCTTCTGGCTGCGATCACCTATACGATGACTACCTTTATTCCGGGGATCGCTGCCATTTGCGTCCGGATCGGGGAAAAACCGGTTACTTCCCTGAAAAATGACCGGTTCGGCACCATGACGTTCCTGGGCGGAATGATGAAAAGAAATCAGTTCAGCGACTATCTGACCGCAGGAATGACAGCCTATTTTATTCTGGACGGTGAACTTCACGCATGCGAGGTTCCGATCAACCGGAAAAACGCGGACGATCCCAGAGAACAGATGGCGACGCTGCTGGCCGGTCCGTCGGAAAGCGAACGCGCGGCGGGAATGATCTCCGCGCTGCCGGCGGAGGTCCGGGAGGACGACATTCTGGGCGTTGCGAAAGAGGAACGGGTCATGCTGATCAATCTGTCCGAAAACTTCCGGTCAGCGATCCGGGACAACGGGCCGGAACAGGAGATGCTCCTGTGTTACAGCATGGTCAATACGATCTGCAGGAATAACGACGTCCGGAAAGTATGCTTTTTCTTTGAGGGAGAACAGGTCGAAGAAATCGCCGGAACGATATGCTGGGCAGGCGAATTCCTTTACAACCCGGATCTGGGAGAGGACAGCCTGGGATAATTATCGTTATATTATGTTTACATTCCGTTCATACTGTGGACAAAAAACGTTGTTATAATGACACCGAAAACCGGAAAGGAGGTTTTTATCAATGAAAAAAATTCTGAACAAAAAAATCCTGGGCTATGTGGCGCTGGCACTGGTCTGTGTAATGGCGGGTTCCGTTCTGGGCAGCACGACTCAGGCGGAAACTGAAAAAATTGTTGTTACTTCTCCCTTTACGGAGGCGATCGCGAAGGTCCGCGGAAGCGTGGTCGGTGTGAACAACTATCAGATCGTCAGCAACAATAACAACGGGTATGGCAACTACGGCGGAAGCATGTTCCCCTGGAGCGATTTCTTCGGCTTCGGCTACGGATACGGCAACGGATACGGCAACGGTTACGGCAACGGTTACGGCAACGGTCAGGAAAACTCCAAGGAAGTCAAATACGGAAGCGGTTCCGGTGTTGTGATCGCCGAAAAGTATGTGCTGACCAACTACCATGTTGTGGAAGACGCCAGCAGCCTGAAGATCTCCCTGCCGGACGGCAGCACAGAGGAAAAGGATCTTCTGCCGGCAACGCTGGTCGCGTCTGACGCGGACGTGGATGTCGCGGTTCTGTATGTGCCGGATCTGGAAGTGGCGCCTGTTGCCCTGGGTGACAGCGATACCCTTCAGATTGGTGACTGGGCGATCTGCATCGGCAATCCTATCGGATTTGCCGGAACAGTCACCGCCGGTATCATCAGCGGTCTGGACCGTGAGATCGCGAACGGTACCAGCACGGACAAGTACGGCCGCACGGCTGAAGTGACCAATTCGATGATTCAGACAGACGCCCCGATCAACAACGGGAACAGCGGCGGCGGCATGTTCAGTGTGAACGGCGAACTGATGGGCATTCCGACCCTCAAATACAGCGGCACCCGCTCCAACGGCGCGACGGTGGAAAGCATCGGAATGTGCATTCCGATCAATGACGCCAAGCCTGTGATCGAAGAAGGCCTGAAAGCGAACGTGGACGGCATCGTGAGCGGGGCAAACAGCGCGAACGGATCCGCCGGCAACGACCTTTTCGGAAAGCCCCGTCTGGGCGTTACGGTCAGCACGGCTACCGCCACAGCGGGCTCGAACAACCCCAACGGCGCGTATATCAACGCTGTGGAAGACGGATCTCCCGCTGCTGTGGCAGGCCTGAAGGAAGGCGACATCATCGTCGAGGTTGACGGAACTGTAATCACCTCCACCAGCGCCATGATGGAAATCGTCGGCGCGAAAAAGGAAGGCGACACGGTCGAACTGAAAGCCTTCCGTTCCAATGAGGACGGCACGGACGGCGAATACATTGACTTCACCGTGACCCTGGCCATTCTGGACGCTGTCGCACAGTAAACAATATACACCGATGAAAGGATCCCGGAGCTTCGGCTCCGGGATCCTGCTTTTTTATTTTTTGGAGGTATCGCCGTCTGTACAACGGTAATATACCTTTTTCTTTTCCAATGTCACGCCGTCTTTCGCGAACAGCTCGTCCACGGTGAGAAGCATGTAGCCTTCCTCTTCCAGCCAGGCAATGATCTGCTTCGCGCTTTCGGGAGTATTATCCTTGACATCGTGGCACAGGATGATATCTCCGTCGGCGATCTGCTCTTTCACCTTTTTGACGACGCCGGAGGTGGGTCCTCCGCGCCAGTCATAGGTGTCCAGACTCCACTGAATATAGGCCCATCCGACGCCGGCCTTGATCATCGGCGGATAACGGCCGCCCGGGACCCTGTCATACCGGACCGGGATGCCAATCGCCTTGATCATGGCCTTGTTGACCTTTTCCGGCATCGCGCGAAGCGCACTGCCGGAAGATTTGGTGGCGTTCCCGTGATGCCAGTTGTGGGCGGCGACCGCGTGTCCGTTGTCGTGTTCCCGCTGAACAAGGATCCTGTTATCGCCGATCAGATTTCCGATGAGAAAGAATGTCGCTCGCACTCCGGAAGCCATCAGCGTATTCAGGACCTTGGGCGTGTTGGGCGCCTTGGGGCCGTCGTCAAAGGTCAGCGCGCAGGTTTTGTAATACGCCGTATTGTTGGTTTCGACATATGCGCTTTCGGTCATATACGGACGCAATTCCGGATAGAAGAAACTGACTTCCATCAGCGTTGATTTGCCCTCATACAGCAGGGACGCCGGATAATGCAGGACCAGCGACATTCCGTGCAGGGTAAAGTCTGCGGATTCCAGCGAATCTCTGGAACAGAGGCGGTCCAGCGCGGCGGGGTCGGGCTCCGTATCCGGCCAGTAAGCGGTCAGCCCTTCACGGACGCCGGCGGAAAGTAGATTCCACAGCTCGTCGCTGTCGTCAAAAAGATCGGAAAGCCGGATCCGCTCACCGGTGGTCATATCATAGGTACGCGTGGTAAAAACCTGACCGGTCAGCTGCTGGTGGTATTCTGTCCGTGCCTGTACGAGAAAACTCATCCAATGGAGCCCCGTCCGGCTGTAGCGGATCTCAACATCCAGACGGCTGTTCTTTTTCCCGGTGTTTTTCGCGGCCTGAAGCGATGGACCGAGCTCCTCCGCGTAGGAGGCGGCCAGCGCGTTGATCTCATCCGTTACGGAATCACAGGCGGTTTCCACCTGCCAGAGGCGGATCACGGACGCGTTTTCCTGCTTTGTATCAGTCCAGGTGTTAGTGACTCGGTGACAGTCCTGTATGGTTTCGGCAGAGGATAAGCTGCACAGCGACAGAATGACTGAAACCAGCAGGGCTGTGATTCGAATCATCCGTTTTTTCATCTTCATGCCCCCTTCCGGTCAACATGATACACACCGAAAGGCAGAAATTCAAGCGGAATGCGTGCCAGGGGCGGCGGTGCTGTCTGAAAGCGGACAGGATACTGCCAGAAATTACAACACTGATAAAAATGTCAGAAAAATAACAAAATGGCACTTCACAAGCACCCTTTTCAAGTGTAAAATGACCGAGGAAAGAAGGACGACGACGACCGTTAGGGAGGCAAATCATGACTGATTTTGTGAACACCTGGAACACGGAATCCTTTTTGACTTATCCTGTCGGACCGCTGGGATTAATTGCCATGCCCGGCACAGAGGAAATCGGTAAAAAGGTCAACAGCTGGCTGAAAAAATGGCGTGACCATACCGAAGAATCCATGCCCGGAGACATGCGGACAACGCCCGGCGCGGAAAGACAGGACTTTTTGATCAATGTCAGCTGCCCCCGCTTCGGGAACGGCGAGGGAAAAGGCATGATCAAAGAATCCATCCGGGGATATGACATCTATATCCTTTGCGATGTGGGCGCGTATTCCGAGACTTTTGACATGTTCGGCCGGCAGGTCCCGCTCAGCCCGGACGATCATTTTATGAACCTCAAGCGGATCATTGCCGCGATCAGCGGAAAAGCCAAACGGGTTTCCGTGATCATGCCCATGCTGTACGAAGGACGTCAGCACCGCCGCGCTTCCCGCGAAAGCCTTGACTGCGCCATGGCGCTGCAGGAGCTTGAGCGGATGGGCGTAAACAACATTATCACCTTCGACGCGCATGATCCGCGGGTCCAGAACGCCATTCCGACCGCCGGGTTCGAAAGCATCATGCCCAGCTATCAGATCTTCAAGGCGCTGCTGAAGAAAGACAAGACCCTGCACATTGACAAGGACCATATGATGATCGTCTCCCCCGACGAGGGCGCGATGTCACGCTGCATCTACTATTCCTCGATACTCGGTCTCGATCTCGGAATGTTCTACAAGAGGCGTGATTACTCGGTCATCGTCAACGGCAAAAACCCGATAGTCGCTCACGAATTTCTCGGAAACGATGTTTCGGGCAAGGATGTCATAATCGTTGACGATATGATCTCCTCGGGCGAGTCGATGTTCGACATTGCAAAACAGCTCAAGGAAAAGAAAGCGAGCCGCATCTTCATCTTCTCCACCTTCGGTCTTTTCGTTGAAGGATTTGAAAAGTTCGATAAGTATTACAGTGAGGGCTACATCGATAAGGTCTTTACCACCAACCTCGTATATGCCGAGCCCGAGCTTCTCGAAAAGCCGTGGTACTGTCAGGTCAATATGGCAAAATACCTCGCAATGATAATCGACAACCTCAATCACGATAATTCGATAAGCGAGTTCCTCGATCCGGCAGACCGCATCAACAAACTGATGGACAGGCACAGAGCCGAGCTCGCAGGCAAATAAAAAGCTTTTCCCCGGTCAATATTCCGACCGGGGATTTTTTGAAAGGATACTCGTATGGATGTTTATGAAAAATACCGTCTGCTGACCGAAAAGCTCATCGCTTCGGGGCTCACGGCGGCGACCGCCGAAAGCTGTACCTCGGGAACGGTGGCGTCTCTCATCACCGACACGCCCGGCGCATCCGCGGTACTCAAGGGCGCGTTCACGGTATACTGCAACGAGGCAAAGGTTCCAAACATCTACATCGACAATCACATTCAAATCATTAAATGTGACTCTCTTAAATACATCGCATTTCCCATTGCGAAGAACGGATGCTCATGTCTAATAAAAAGCGCATTGGTATATGACGGTATAGACACAGCAGAAAACAACGACTTCATTTGGCAGAATTATTCAAAGTATTTGGAGATACAACAAGAATAAGAATACTGTATTCACTTTTTGAAAAAGAGAGAAATGTTACAGATATTGCCGATACTTTAAATATGAATCAATCAGCTGTATCCCATCAATTAAAACTACTTAAAAATAGCAAATTAATTAAGAATAGAAGAAGCGGTAAGACAATATACTATTCCTTAAATGATGACCATGTAAATAACATCATCAATCAAGGAATTGAACATATTAAAGAATAATCATATGAAAGGGACGCTGTTTAGCGTCCCTTTAGTTTATCTTCCATCCAATTGTATAA
>CALCUD010000083.1 GCA_937906775.1 uncultured Clostridia bacterium | reverse complement strand
GACTGTCGCGACCACTTGGGAAGAATTTGTTTCTAATCTGGAAGCCATCAAAGCCGCTTATCCGGAGGTTGATCCCTGGTTTATTTTCGGTGAAGCATGGCATCTTGGCCACCTGATTGAATTCCTGCACCATGAATATATCAAAGCCAAGTATGGTGCTACCGAAGCCAAGCTGGCTTTCCTCAACAATGACAGCGAAAAGCTGGCCTGGGGAGATCCCAACGGAGCAATGTGCACTTTCGCAAAAAATCTGGTTGATCTGCAGTCCAAAGGCCTCATCAACGCTGATGTCCTGACCGCTACAAGCGATAACTGTGTTGACGCTTTCGTCACCGGAAAATGCGCCATGTTCTCCAATGGTATGTGGGCTCTGTCCGGCATTCTGGAAAAGGATCCCACCATGGCTGACAAGATCGGTTTTGCGCCTTATCCCTCCTTCATGCCCGATGGAAAGACTGTCGTGCTGGTAGCTGAAGACTCCGGTTACTGCATCTCCGCTGACACAGCAAATGCTGACGCAGCAGTTGATTTCCTTAACTTCCTCTTTAGCGCTGATAACCAGAAGAAATATGCTGAATCTCTGGGATCTCCCAGTGCCTTCACTGATGTGGAAGCCGAATGGGCTCCTGCTTCTGTGGTCGCCGGTGTGAGCGAAGCTGTTGCTACCGCCACCAATATCGGCTTCACCAACGAAAAACCTGCCGGCTTCTCCGGAGATGATGCCGGACGTATGGTACAGGATCTGCTGGCTGGTACCTATACTCCCGAAGAATTCGCAAAAGCCTATGAAGAAGCCTGGAATGGCGGTTTCTGATCTGACTGATTTCAATAATCCCTGATACCCATGTGGCGGCGCGTACCAACAGTGCGCTGCCGCCACATTTGTTTGAGGAGACAGTATGATTCACAGAAGAATTAAATGGGCCCAGTTTCTTTCACTTCCTGCATTGCTGATCTATGGAATGTTCTTTATTGTTCCATTGCTCAGCGGTATCGGAATGAGTCTGACAGATTGGGACGGTATGGGTGAAGCTCATTTTGTCGGATTAAAGAACTTCATCAGTTTTTTCAGCGATAAAAGAGCAATCCATGACATTGAAACAACGATCATATTCGCCGCGGGTAGCGCATTGCTGCTTAACCTGGTCGGTTTACTTTATGCGTTACTCATGAACAGTGAGTTCCGTGGAAAAAGCATAGCCCGTGTCATTATCTACCTCCCGGCTATCATAAGCCCATTGATTATGGGATATATCTGGTATTTTTTGCTTCAACCGAGTCGCGGTTTCCTTTTTCATGCCTTCCAGCAATTTGGGTTGGGTGATCCGATTGGTAACTGGATGGGTTCATACGGCAGCGCATTGCTTGTGCTGATTATTGTGAATGTCTGGCAGTTTTCCGGTATGACAATGATTATCTATCTTGCCGGTCTGCAGTCCATTCCTCAGGAGTTGAATGAAGCAGCAATGATGGATGGTGCAAACGTTTGGCAAAGGTTTACGAATGTGACCATGCCCATGTTGATGCCTGCTATCCGGATCAATGTTGTAACAAATATTATCGGTTCCCTTTCCGTTTTTGATGTCATCATGTCTCTGACTGAAGGCGGGCCGGGGTACGCAACTGAAAGCCTGTCGATTTATATCATGCGTATGTGCTATGGCAGTAAAACGGGTTATTCTACTGCCGTTGCCATGATTCTGTTTATTATCATCCTTATTCCGGTGCTTGTGTCCATGCGCCTGACAAGGCAGAAGACCTAAGGAGGTTCAGTATATGAAAGAAAGAAGATTTTTCAAAACCTCCCGTGCTGTCCTTATTGTTCTGATCTGTCTTGGTTGTTTGATTCCATTCTATATTCTGCTCGTTCTGTCTTTGAATTCTCCATCACGGATCTTCTATGAGGGGAATATGTTTATTCCTGATTTCAACTGGCAGAATTACGCTGATGCATGGACGAAATCCAGGATTGATACAGCCATGAAGAACTCTGCCATCATCACTGCAGGTACTCTGCTTCTGACCGTGGTCACAGGAGGGCTGGGTGGATTTGCTATTGCGAGATACGATACACGCTATAACAAAACTGTATTTGGAATTATTATCGGTTGCATGATGATTCCAGGTATTATCAACACAGTGCCGCTTTATGTTCTTATGAGAAAAATCCATGCGGTCAATACTTTGTGGGGTATGATCCTGGTTTGTTCCGCATTAGCCATGCCCTCAGCTATATTCATCTATACTTCCTTCATTCGTTCACTTCCACGTGAGCTTGACGAAGCCGCAGCTCTGGACGGTTGTACAGCATTCCAGACATTCTGGCACATCATCTTCCCCGTCATCAAGCCGGCTACCGCCTCTTTCATCATTCTGAATGGTTTTGGAATCTGGAACAACTATGCACAGGCGACATTCTTCCTTCAGAGCCGGAGCAAACAGAACATACCGCAGGCACTGTCAGTCTTTTTTCAACAGTTCGCCGGAGCCAAATGGCACCTTATGTCTGCTACGGCTGTCATTGCCATTATCCCGGTCATCGTCATCTTCCTGATCTTCCAGAAGCAATTTGTAAAAGGGCTTTCCGATGGTGCCCTGAAGGGGTGAGCAGATGAGAATTATTCCATGTAAAGGTTGTTTTCATCCAGGTGAGCCAATAACTTTCTTCTTTCAGGAACCTGGAGAAAGTAGTACCCTCACAATATATATAACTAATCTTCAGAAAACAGTTTACACTGAAGTCTTTACCCTCAGTACTGTGCCCTGCGAACTGACACTCGGCCGCAGATTTTTCGATATCGGCGGTTATGGAGTGTTATGTGTTTCAGACACCGGCAAAAAGATCCGGACTGCCTTTGACGTTCAAAGCGGGGAAACCATCCCGCGTTATGGTTTCCTGTCAGATTTTTTTCCGGACGACTCTGATGACAGTGATATCACAGCCATGGCCGAACATCACATTAACATGGTCCAGTTCTATGATTGGTCATACAGGCATGATCATCTTGTCACCGATCAGGAACAATACTCTGATATGATGGGAAAACATAATTCTCTGACAGTCATCCGCAGGAAAATCGATGCCTGCCATACTGCAGGAATGAAAGCGATGGCTTATGGCGCTGTCTATGCCGCCGGAGAGGAATTTGCTTCCACACATCCGGAATGGCGTTTATATGCTGGTGCCGATCAGCCTGTACGATTCATTGATGTGTTTTCCATTATGAATCTTCGTTCGGGCTGGCGCGAGCATATTATTCGTCAATATCATAACGCCATCACCGAGATGGGTTTTGATGGAATCCATATGGATACTTACGGTTTTCCGAAAACAGCCCTGAATTATGAAGGTAAAACCATTCATCTTGAAGAAGATTTCCCGGCTCTTATTACTGATACACGTGCCATGCTTCCAGATGCAACACTTGTCTTCAACAATGTCGGCGGTTGGCCTCTTGAATGCACAATGAATACCGGCATTGATGCTGTATACATCGAAGTCTGGCCTCCGTTTGACAGATATTATCATTTGAAACAGCTCATTCTGAAAGCAAAAGAGTCCGGCAAGCCCGTGATTTTGGCAGCATATCCATCCGCTTTCAGAACATCCACGGCAGACAAAGCACTTTATTCAGAACTGCTACTGATGTGTGCTATACAGGCACACGGAGCAACACAGCTATGGTTCGGCGAAGAATATGCTGCCATAACACAGGGCTATTATTCTGACTACAGTCGTCTGAATGCCTTTCAGCAAAGTATACTGAAAAACTATGATGACTTCTTTGTCCGATATGAGCAGCTTTTTTTCAACAGCAACCTGAAGGATGTAAGCATGACGCACTTTGGCTGGGACAACCAGGAATATCTTTGCAGTCAAAGTTCTTCTGTTTCCGGCGAAGCAGGTAAGTTGTGGTTTATTCTCCGTGAGAGCAAAAACGAAAAATTGATATCCGTCATCAATCTGTGTGGTACGGATACGGACAGTTGGGCTGACGGGCAAAGCAAACCCATACCACAAGATGATATTGAAATTGCGGTACAGTATTTTGGAGAGATAAATCATGTACTGTGCGCTTCTCCGGATGATCAGTCCGGCGATCTCCTGCCATGTCAGTATTCATCTGAGCAGGGTGACCGTAGTAAAGTGCTGAAAATAAAGCTCCCGACAGTCAATGTTTTTATGTTTATCTGGATCAGTATTAGTGATACTCTGTAATCATTATGATATATCCGAAATGAGTGAAAGCAAATGCTTGACAGAAAATTCAGACAGTTTTTGAATCTTGTGGTCTATCAGGTCTATCCGAGGAGTTTTCTGGATACAGACGGTGACGGAATCGGAAATCTGAACGGCGTCACACGAAAACTCGATTATCTTCGTGATCTCGGAGTCAATGCCATCTGGCTTTGTCCGTGCTATCAGAGTCCCAATGATGACAACGGCTATGACATTTCAGATTACAGAGATATCATGACCGAATTCGGCACCATGGATGACATGAAGGAGCTCATAGGACAGATGCATGAACGGGATATGAAACTCATCATGGATCTTGTCCCCAACCATACTTCCACATTGCATCAGTGGTTTCAGGAATCCCGGAAAGGCAGGAATAATCCCTTCAGTGATTTCTACTACTGGTCGGATTCGATTCCCAATGACTGGCAATCTGCCTTTGGTGGATGCGCATGGGAATATGACGAACTGCGCGGTCAATACTACCTGCATTCCTACGCGATCCGTCAGGCGGATCTGAACTGGACCAATCCCGCGGTGGTCAAAGCCATGCAGGATGTCGTCGACTTCTGGGTGGATCTCGGAGTGGACGGTTTCCGGATCGATGTCATCGACCAGATCTCCAAAGACTTTGAAAAGAATAAAAACTGTTTTGGTCCGCATCTGCATGAATATATCAGGGCTTTGTTCGGCAGGGAGAAAACGAAACATCTCTTTACCGTCGGTGAATGCTGGGTCAGTGATATTGAAGAAATGAAAAGGCATTGCGCGGCTGAACGGAATGAACTGAGTACCCTGTTCCAGTTTGATCATATGGAATGCGGTCGGAAAGACAAATTCACTCCCGGAAAGGACAGTCTCAGATCCCTGCGGGATATCCTGATCTCCTGGCAAAACAGAACTGAAAGCAATGATCTGCTTTACAGCCTGTTCCTGGGGAATCACGATCAGCCGCCGATGGTCTCACGACTGGCGAATGATACGGACTTGCGGTATGAATCTGCCACTTGCATAGCTGCCATGACCTATCTTCTGAAAGGGATCCCGTTCATTTACCAGGGGCAGGAATATGGTTCCGTGTCAGCTCATTATGACAGTATCGATTCCTTCAATGATGTGGAAAGCATCAATGCCTATCAGGAGTTCCTGAAAGAGCACACACCGGCAGAAGCCATTGAGAAAGTGAACTTCGGGAGTCGCGACAACGCGCGTCACCCGTTCTGCTGGCGTCGGGACGGAGGCTTCAGCGATGGCAAACCGTGGATCGTACCGCACAGCCGCCAGCGGGAGATCAATCTGGAAAATGATCTCCTGTCAGACAGATCCGTTTTCCGTTTCTATCAGGAATTGCTGAAGCTGCGTAAAAGCACCCCCGCCTTTATTGAGGGGGACTTCCAGGTCCTGTCTGAGCACGAAGATGACTGTTTCATCTTTTCCCGTTCTTTGGGTAAAGACCAATGGTATGTCATCTGCAACTTTGAGGCGGAGCAAAGCATAAAGCTTCCGAAAGATTGTGGAGAGCCTGTGCTGTCCAACTTCCGTGCGGGGAACACTTCTCTGTTTCTCCCCTATCAATGCGCTGTTTATCACAGTCAGTCCGTCTGACATTGGCAAAAACACCGCACCTACAAAAAGTCCTGTCCGATCTTCGGACAGGACTTTTCTGTGATAATCATATCTGTTTATCGGAGTCTATTGTTCCCTGCGGAATTCATTCGGCGTTAGTCCAAAGAACTTTTTGAAAACTCCGATAAAGTGTTTGTCAGAAAGATAACCTGTCATTTCAGCAATCTGCTGAATAGTCAGTTTTTCATCAGAACGCAGGAGCAACGCGGCCTGTGACATCCGAAGCCGCGTCAGAAAACGCATATAGGATTCCCCTGTATTCTCATGAAAAATATTGGACAGATATGCCGGAGTTATCCCAAGGGCTTCTGCCACATCACTTTGTGTGATCGATTCATTGTAATGCCGGATAATATAATCGGTTGCCTGTTTTGCCAGATTACCCGTATCATTATCCGATACACTAAAGCAATCCGAAATAAAGGTCTTGATATTTTCAGGCGTCCATTCAGAGGGTATTCGGATCAGTGTCTGGGCTTTATTCAGTTGTTCCCTGATCCTTTCCAGTGAATCATGCAATTCCCGGTCATTCAGCGGCTTGAGCAGATATTCAAAAACATTCATCCGCAGACCGGCCCTGGCGTATTCAAATTCGTCATATCCGGATAGCAGGATCACAGCCAGATCACTGTACTGATTCTGTCCGCGCAGCCACTGGACCAGTTCAATTCCACTCATTTCCGGCATCCGGATATCAGTAATCAGCAGATCGAAATGATCTTCCTGCATCTTGTTTTTTGCTTCCAACCCATTTCGGACAGCTTCCGCTGCAACAAAATCCGGATGGATTGAATTCAGTTGTTCCTTCAGATACTGTCTCATCAGAGGTTCATCTTCTGCAATGATCGCCCTATACATTTTCTGATTTCACTCCTTCCTTGACCTTTGGAACACGTACAGTTACGTTAGTTCCGTTTCCAGGCTCCGAATCAATTTCAAAAGTATAGTTCCCGAAACGCAACTGCAGTCGTTGAATGATGTTAAGCAATCCCACACTGCGTTTTTCTGAGGCTTCTGCTTCGCGGTCCGGATTATTCAGGCTTTCCCGCAAGGCTTCAAGTTGTTCAATATTCATACCAACTCCATTGTCTTTTACGGAAATCGTAATGAAATCACCCGTATCTTTTGCGGAGACCCGGATTGTCGTATCATACTGACAAGGTTCGCAGCCATGCACGATCGCATTCTCAACCACTGGTTGTATTGTCATTGCCGGAACCACGAAGGATATGACTTCCTGATCGTAGTCAATAGAGAACGACAATGAATCATGACGTTTTTCCTGCAGGCGCAAATAGCTTTCAGTTATCTTCAATTCGCGTTCAATCGTGTTTTCCTGGTCTGCGTTTACCATTCCGCGCAGAAGAACCGACAATTCATCGATGCTCTCGACAGCATCCTGATTTCGGTTTCCTTTGATCAGAAGACTGATCATACTTAATGTATTGAAAAGAAAGTGCGGACGGATTTGATTGTACAGGGAATCATACTGAGCCTTTTTCTGCAGATATTTTGTTTCGAACATCTCTTTAGTCAAACGTGCATTGTGCTCCATCATGTCTGTTGTCGTCTGCAGCATATCATTGAATGTGCTGTTCAGATAAGAAATCTCAACAGCCTTACTGTCTCCGGCTCTGACAGACAGGTCCCCGTTTCGTGCCTGCTTCATGACCTGGACGGTCGCATTCAGAGGTTTTGTAAACGAATGAGCAAACCATGCAGTAAACAGCAAACTGAGCCCGGAGCAAAGGGCAGCCAGCAATATTGCTGCTTTTCGTGCGTTGTTGGTATCACGCATCAGTTCCTTTTCGGAAATGACCGATACCACTTGCCAGTCCGTTCCTTCAATATCCTGTATGTTCAGCAGATAACGGTCGTTATAAGTTTCAATGACCGTATCCTCCCGACTGACGCTGTTCAATATCTCGGCCGTATTGATATCCAAGGATGCATTGCTGCGTTTACAGACAATATGACCGCTTGAATCCAGAATATATAAATTATCCTTAT
Source organism: uncultured Clostridia bacterium (assembly GCA_937906775.1). Lineage (GTDB taxonomy): Bacteria > Bacillota > Clostridia > Christensenellales > Aristaeellaceae > Aristaeella. The sequence continues at coordinate 1,304 of CALCUD010000083.1, read as the reverse complement.
CCGTCAGTTCCACCTGATCCAGCACATCCTGAATCCCGCTGTAATTCGCGTCTACTCTGATGACTCCGACCGTTCTGTCATAGTCAGAAAGGCTCTGCAATCTCAATACCATGGAAAAAATGGATATATTATAGTTTCCATGTGTTTCTGTCTGCACAGGCAGAAAAATGGAAGTCTGGCTTTCAGTTGCTTTTCTGTACCATTCAGTTCCGGCGTAATTCATTACATAAGGAGCCGAATAACCGGTTCTGGAGCTGGAATAGGCATTGTCGGATAGAATGCACACCCGAAGGATATCCTTTCGCGGAATAGTCATGACTTCCCGCAGATAGTTTTCAATCGTTCTCTGTTTTTCCAACAGATCCGCCCTTGTTTCCGGAGAAGTATCAAGAGCGTGCATAACCTGATCACTGTAATACGGTGACAGACACAAGCGGGACAGTTCACTGATGTAGTTACCTGTATTCAAAGCAACCTGATTGATGATCTGTTGGACCTGAGCTGTTGTCTGACTGATCAGCTGATTGCTGTATTGATTGGAAATTACAAGGGATACCAGGAAAACAAAGATGAACACGATAATCGCTATAACAGCAAAAAGCCGGTTCCTCAATTTATAATGCTTCATCTGCGTATACCTCATCAGAACGATTTCATTCCCGAAAAAAATATATCATAGTTTCATAGCAAATTATACGTCTTCGAAAAAAACCGTACCGCAATCAAAAAAACTGAGAATTTACTTCCTCCGGTTGCAGTGTGATAATTTAGGTAAAGATGCGAGATGCATCAAAAAAAATATGGAGGTCACATTTATGAAAAAGATCCTGGCATTCCTCATGGCTGTGATGATGCTGGTCGGCACAATGAGCATCGCGACAGCTGAAACCAATCTGTCCTTCTTCACCGGCAAGGTGGAAACGATTGACCTGATTGATGAAATCATTGCTGAATACAATGCGCAGAGCGATGGTATTACTGTTGAGCAGGAATATCAGAACGATGCCAGCGGTGTGATCAAAATCAAGTTTGCCTCCGCTGAAGCTCCTGACATTATGACAACCTATGAACAGGAATTTGTTGATCAGGGCAAGTATATGGATCTCGGTGAAATGAATCAGTGGTGGGATCGTCTGATTCCTTCCATGAAGTCCAACTGCACCGATCTCAATTCCGGTAAGCAGTACCGTGTCTGCACCAATATGACCATGGCCGGCTTCTTCTACAACAAGGAGATCTTTGACAGTCTGAATCTGACTGTCGCAACCACTTGGGAAGAATTTGTTTCCAATCTGGAAGCCATC
>CALCUD010000082.1 GCA_937906775.1 uncultured Clostridia bacterium | reverse complement strand
GTCGATAAGAAGGGCGCTGCCAAGCTGGTTGGTAAGCTCGTTGGCGAGCGTGCCCTCCAGGCCGGCATCAAGACTGTGGTCTTCGACCGCGGCGGCTATGTGTACACTGGCCGCGTGGCTGAGGTTGCCACTGGCGCTCGTGAAGCCGGACTTGATTTCTAAGAGAAGGAGGACACACGCAAATGCAACGCTACGAACAGGCAAGCGAATTTACCGATAAGCTGGTTGCTCTTAACCGCGTGTCCAAGACCGTTAAGGGCGGCCGCAATGCGCGGTTCTCCGCCCTGGTGGTCGTCGGCGACGGCAAGGGCCGTGTTGGCGCTGGCATGGGTAAGGCTGCTGAGGTTCCGGAAGCCATCCGCAAGGCTACTGAGGATGCCAAGAAGAACCTGGTGACCGTCCCGCTGGCTGGCACCAGCATTCCCCACAATGTTGAAGGCTACTTCAGCACCGCCAAGTGCGTGCTGCTGCCCGCTCCCGAAGGTACCGGCGTGATCGCCGGCGGCGCTGCCCGTGCCGTTCTGGAAATGGCCGGCGTGAAGGATATCCGCACCAAGAGCTACGGGACCAACAATCCCATCAACATGGTCAAGGCCACGATGGAAGCCCTGAAGCAGCTCCGCAGCCCCGAACAGGTTGCGAAGATGCGCGGCAAGACCGTGGAAGAACTGCTGGGTTAAGGAGGAAATAAGAGATGAAGCTCAAGATTACCCTGACGAAGTCTCCTATCGCCAGCTTGCCCAAGCATAAGGCGACCGTCGCTGCGCTGGGCCTCCGCAAGGTCGGCCAGACTGTGACTCAGCCTGATAACCCCGCGATCCGCGGTCAGATCTTTGCCGTGAAACACATGGTGAAGGTTGAGGAAGTTGACGAATAAAAGGAGGAATACCCCATGAAACTGCACGAGTTGCATCCCGCTGAAGGGTCCACCACCGCTCCGAAGCGGCTGGGCCGCGGCAGCGGTTCCGGTCTGGGCAAGACCTCCGGTAAAGGTCATAAGGGTGCCAAGGCCCGTAGCGGCGGCGGCAAGCGGCCCGGATTCGAAGGCGGCCAGATGCCCCTGTATCGCCGCGTTCCCAAGCGTGGCTTCAACAACATCTTCGGAACCGAATACGCCGAAGTGAATGTTGAGCGCCTGGAGATCTTCAACGATGGCGACACCGTTACCGTTGATATGCTCCTGGATGCCGGTATTATCAAAAAGACTCTCGACGGCGTGAAGATTCTCGGCAACGGCGATCTGACAAAGAAGCTGACCGTACAGGCTCAGAAGTTCACCGCCGGCGCGAAAGAGAAGATCGAGGCCGTCGGCGGGAAAGCCGAGGTGATCTGACATGATTGAAAGCATTCGCAAGATGTGGAAGATTGAAGAGCTGCGCAAGAAGATCCTGTATACTTTCTTCATGCTGGTTCTCTTCCGTCTGGTCGGCGTCATTCCGGCTCCCGGTGTTGACGCCGCGGCAGTCATGTCCGCAACCGGATCGAATCTTCCTCTGCTGGAACTGGTCAACATGATGACCGGTAACAACTTCAGCAACATGACGATCATGGCGATGGGTATTACCCCCTACATCAACGCCAGCATCATCATGCAGCTGCTGACGATCGCCATCCCTGCCCTCGAGCGTATGCAGAAGGACGAGGAAGGCGGCCGTGAAAAGATCGCCCGGATCACACGCTATGTGACCGTCGGTCTGGCTGCTCTGCAGGCTATCGGCCTGGTAAAAGGCCTTGGCTATATGAAGAGCGGCGCGCTGAACTACATCCTCGTCGGTGTTACCATGGCAGGCGGTACCGCTCTGGCTATGTGGATCGGCGAAAGGATCACCGAAAAGGGAATTGGAAACGGCATCAGCCTGCTGATCTTTGTCGGTATCATTTCCAACCTTTTCAACGGCATCATTTCCGGCTTCACCACTGCAACCAATCAGGGAACAACCAGCGGCTGGGTCAACCTGGTCGTGATCATTGTCACCTGTATCCTGATGACTGTGGTCGTCACCTTCGTTGAACTCGGCGAACGCCGGATCCCCCTGCAGATCTCCAAGCAGGTAAAGGGCCGCCGCGTATACGGCGGACAGAACACTCATATGAGCCTGAAAGTGGTTTCTGTCGGTGTTCTGCCTCTGATCTTCGCGTACAGCTTCCTGGCTTTCCCGGGAACCATTGCGCAGCTGATCGACCCCAAAATGAATGGCTGGTTCACCCAGTGGTGGACATACAACATGTATTCCGGCAGCGTATGGTACATGATCGTGTCTGCACTCCTGATCGTCGCGTTCACCTCCTTCTACTCCAGCATCAGCTTTGATCCCAAACAGCAGGCTGAACAGCTGCAGCAGCAGGGTGCCGTGATCCCCGGACAGCGCGGTAAAAATATCCGTCAGTATCTCCAGAACATTACGAACCGTCTGAATCTGTTCGCGGCTCTGTTCCTGGCGATCCTGGCTGCCGTACCTACTCTGCTGCTCCGTCTGGCCGGCGTCAGCGTTCCTTTCGCCGCCAGTTCCATCCTGATCGCTGTGAGCGTATCGCTGGAAACCATCCGTACCATCCAGGGCGAGATGAGCGTACGCGGCATCGACATGGATATGGAAAACGTCGGATTCATGTAATGATGAAACCGCACCCGGAAACGGGCCATCAGCCGATGTGCCCGTTTCCCAGGTGCGAATTTCCGTATATATGATCTGACCGAAAGGAGTGCTCATCAGTGAACATTATCTTTCTCGGACCTCCCGGTGCGGGGAAAGGAACCCAGGCGCAGCGCATCTGCGCGGCGCTGAACATTCCGCAGATCTCCACCGGTGATATCCTGCGCCGTGCCATGAAGGAAGGAACCGAAACCGGACTGAAAGCGAAGAGCTTTATTGACGCCGGTCAGTTGGTTCCGGATGAGGTGATCATTGACATCGTCAAGGAACGTCTCGCCATGGATGACTGCGCAAACGGATATATCCTCGACGGTTTTCCGCGCACGGTTCCTCAGGCGGAAGCGCTCGATACCTTCGCGAAGATCGACAGCGTCATTGAACTGGCGGTCGACGATCAGGTGCTTGTGAACCGGCTGAGCGGAAGACGTGTGTGCGTAAAATGCGGAGCAACTTATCATACCGATCTGCTGAACGGGAAAACGACCTGCGACGTATGCGGTGAAGAGCTGATCCAGAGGAACGATGACAAGGCTGAAACCGTGCTGAGCCGTTTGAATGTATATCACAATCAGACAGCTCCGCTGATCGGCTATTACGAAAACAAAGGTCTTCTGCACCGGATCGACGGTGCGCAGGGGATGGATCCCATCTTCGAGTCCATCATGAAGACCCTGAGGGATTAATCATGATCAGTCTGAAGAACGCATCCCAGATTTCCAAGATGAGGGAAGCCGGGAAGGTCCTGTATGAAGTGGAGCAAAGCCTTCGCGAGATCATCCGGCCCGGCATTTCAACAGCGGAGATCGATGTGTATGCGGAACAGATGATCCGGAAAAATCATGCCATTCCTTCCTCCCTGAACTATGAAGGATATCCGTGTTCAATCTGTGCCAGTATCAACGATGAAGTGGTACACGGCATTCCGAGCGACAAACGTATCCTGAATGAGGGAGATATCGTTTCCATCGACTGTACGCTGCTGCTGGACGGCTGGCAGTCTGATTCCGCCTTTACGGTGGGAGTCGGACAGATCAGTGAAAAAGCGCAGAAACTGATCGATGTCACGGAAGAATGTTTCTGGATTGGCGTACGGCAGTGCGTTGTGGGCAACCGTCTCGGCGATGTCGGAGCTGCGATCGAGAAGCATGCGAAGGAAAACGGGTTCAATCCGATACACGATTATACCGGCCACGGAATCGGGCGGGAGATGCACGAGGATCCGGCCGTATATAACTTTGGTGAACCCGGACGCGGACTTCGGTTGCGCAAGGGGATGACTCTGGCGGTCGAACCGATGATCTGCGAAGGAGACTGGCACCTGAACGCGGATGATGACGGCTGGTGTGTCCGGACAAGAGACCACAAGCTGTGCTCGCATTATGAGCACACCATCGCGATCACGGAAAACGGATTGCCCGAAATATTGACTCTTCCGGGCTTCAGCTGGGAGGATCTCAAATGAAGGAACCGCTTTCTTATGAAATCGGACGCGTGGTGATCAGTACACAGGGCAGGGATAAAGGCTGTGCCTTGATTGTCCTGGAAGATCTGGGGAACGGCTATGTGAATGTGGCCGACGGCCTGCGTCATAAGCTGGATCACCCCAAAAAGAAAAAGACGATGCATTTGTGCGCGAAACCGGTCATGATCGATCTGAAGACGGTTCGTCCCGAGGGCGGCCCGATTCAGAACAGTGATCTGAGAAGAGCACTGGAAGCAAACGGTTTCGCAGTTGAACGTTCGCTGTGCAAGGAGGGCTGATCTTTTGTCCAAGAGCGACGTGATCGAAATGGAAGGTAAGGTTGTTGAAGCTTTGCCGAATGCCATGTTTCAGGTGGAGCTTCAGAACGGCCACCAGATCCTGGCTCACATCTCCGGAAAGATGCGTATGAATTTCATCCGGATCTATCCAGGCGACAAGGTAACGATTGAATTATCGCCCTATGATCTGACCAGAGGCCGGATCACCTGGCGCAGCAAGAACTGACACACGAAGGAGGTTATGACCATGAAGGTTCGTCCGTCTGTCAAGCCTATCTGCGAAAAGTGCAAGATCATTCGCCGCAAGGGCCGCGTGATGGTCATCTGCGAGAATCCGAAGCACAAGCAGAAGCAGGGCTGATCAAGCCAGAAACACCGCCGTTCAGGCGGTGTTTTTCTTATGCCTTTACGCTGTGAAAACATGCGCGGATCTGTTCGCCTTTACGGAAACTGCCGGATGTGATAGAATAACAGTCGAAAAGGGGGGAGAACGTTTGTACGGACGTTATTCCAACGCCGGGAACGGAAATATCTCCGTTGCCCAGATCAACCGGAACAGAATCAAAAATATCACGATCTTCATTCTGATCGCGGCGGTAGTCGCGCTGGCGGTGATCGGAATCCCCGCGATCCAGAACAAAAACGATTCTCACGATCTGTATATTCGCCGGATGCAGAATGAATGCGACGAAGCGGTCACCCAGGCCAATAAACTCAGCCGGACAGCGGGCGCTCCGACAGCAGCGCAGCTTGCCCAGATCCGGTGCGATCTGTATGCGATCCGCATCATCAACGATCTGAGCTCCGGGCAGAATGATTCCAATACACCCCTGCTTGACGAGACGGTGATCAACGGACTGCTGAACGAGGTGGATACTTTTCTGTCCGTTCTGATCACCGGTATGGATACGGGTGAAAAGCAGACCACCCTTCAGTCCGATCTGATCGCCCTGCAGGAAATGATCAACCGGCTGCAATAATGTTCAGGTCTGACCGGCCGCGGAAGCCAACGGGTTCCGCGGCTTCAATTTATCTGAAACCGTATGAACCGGACAGGGGGAGGGAGAACCGGTGATCGACTGGGGAGAAAAACTGGAACTGAAGATCAGCATGCTTCCGGACTCTCCCGGATGCTATCTGATGAAAGACGCGGACGCTCACGTGATCTATGTCGGGAAAGCCGTCAATCTGAAAAACAGAGTGCGCAGCTATTTCAGGGATACCGCCCATACTCCGAAAGTCGCGGCAATGATCAGTCATATTGACGATTTTGACATCCTGCTCTGCGAAACCAATCTGGAGGCTCTGATTCTGGAATGCAATCTGATCAAACGCTACCGTCCCTATTACAATATTCTGCTGAAAGACGATAAACAGTATCCCTATCTGCGGATTGCACCGAAAGAGCCGTTCCCGCGGCTTACGCTGAGCCGGAGAATGGAACGCGACGGAGCCCGTTATTTCGGCCCGTATATTGGCGCTTCCGCCGTCCGGCAGGTTATGGAATCCGTACGGGACATCTTTCCGCTTCGAACGTGCAGGCAGGCCCTGCCGGCAAAAAGTCTGAAACGTCCATGCGTCAATTATGACATCGGCCGTTGTATGGCGCCCTGTGCCGGGAAATGTTCCGAAGAGAAATACGCGGAAACGGTTGACGGGGTGATCCACTTTCTGGAAGGCGATCTGCAGCCTGTTCTGAACAAGCTGGAACAGGAGATGACGGAAGCAGCTCAGGCGATGAGATATGAGCGTGCGGCGCAGATCCGGGACAAGATCAGGGATATACAGGGTCTGATGGAACGGCAGATCGCCCAGCGGACAGACCGGAGCGAACAGGATCTGATCGCTGTCGCGGAAGACGGGCTGGACGCAATGGTCCAGATCCTTTACGTACGCGGCGGAAAAATGATCGGCGGCGAACACTTCTGCCTGCCGCGGGAAGGCGGAGAAGACCCGGCGGATGTGATCGCCGGATTTATGCTCCAGTATTATACAGAACCCGGCCTGATTCCGCGGAATGTCCTTTGTCAGACGCTGCCGGAAGAAACGGCGGAACAGATGGAGGGATGGCTGCGGAGCCTGAAAGGAAGCGCGGTGACGGTTCTGACGCCGAAGCGGGGCGAGAAGCACGAGCTGGTCCAGCTTGCCGAAAAGAACGCCCGCGACGCGCTGGACAAGCGAAACGCACGCCGTGCCGTCCGGGAGGAAAGAACAGTCGGAGCGTCTGAAAAACTGGGAAAGATCCTCGGAATGGACCGTTATCCGCGCCGGATCGAAGGATATGATATATCCAACACCCAGGGAGAACAGAGCGTTGCGGCAATGGTGGTTTTTATCGACGGTGAACCGGCTAAAAAGGAATATCGCAGATTCCGGATCAAAACCGTTGAGGGCGCCAATGATTTTGCTTCTCTCGCGGAGGTCCTGAGCAGGAGATATAACCGCCTTCTGAAAGAACAGGAGAATCCGGGCGCAAACAGCGGCGAAAACAAATTCTCCGATCAGCCGGATCTGATCCTGATCGACGGAGGACCGCAGCAGCTGCGCTTCGCCCGGGAAGCGATCATGGCCCTGGGCGTTACGCCGCCGGCGATGTTCGGACTCGCGGAAAAAGAAGAGGAGATCTGGCTTCCGGACGCGGAGGATCCGATCGTTCTTGACCACAGGACTCCGGAGCTTCAGTTGGTACAGCGCGTACGCGATGAGGCGCACCGGTTCGGCATTACTTATCATCGCGCCCTTCGGGGGAAGGCGTCCATCCATTCCCGGCTGGAAGATATTCCGGGGATCGGTCCCGCGCGCAGGAAAGAACTGCTGAAGAAGTTCGGAAGCCTCAAAGCGATCCGGGACGCGGACATCGGGGAACTCGCTTCGGTCAGGGGCATGAACCGCAAAACTGCGGAAGCTGTGAAATCCGCCCTTGCGTGAGGTCCTGTTCCATGTCATAATAATCAGGTTAAGGAGGTATGCCCGGCATGGCGACAGCTTTATGGGTCAAAATTCTCAAACATCATCGGATCGACCGGCAGGCCACGGTGCCCTGCAGCCGGGCAGATCCGCGGGACGCGCTGCTGGAAGCCTGCCACGGGCTGGATCTTCCCGAGCCTCTTTGGCTGGACAAAAATGAACGGGAATGGAACGAGTTCGGAATGACGCATTTCACCGCGGACGCTTTTTTTGAGAGTGTCCCGTTCGAACGGATGGAGATCGAGTTTATCGATCCGGACGCGCCGAAAAAGAAAAGCAGCGATCCGAGAAACGCATTCTGAAAATACACATGAAAGGACGGCGCCTCACATGGATGTGAGAATCAATGCTCTGATCGACAGTTATCGGGATGAATTTGTTTCAATCCTGAAACGGTGGATCTCGGTGCCCTCTGTCAAGAGTGAACCGGAGGACGGAGCCCCCTTTGGAAAAGAGATCCGCCGGATGCTTGATATGGCGATGGTGACAGCCGAAACGATGGGCTTTATGACAGGCGCGTATGACGGATATGCCTGCGATGTCACCCTGGGGGACAAAGAGGAGACCGTAGGCGTGCTGGCGCATCTGGATGTGGTACCGGCAGGAGACGGATGGACAAAGCCTCCTTTCATCTGCACGGAGGAAAACGGGCGCCTGTACGGCCGCGGTGTGAATGACGACAAAGGTCCCGCGCTGGCAGCGTTATTCGCGATGCGCGCCCTGAAGGAAGCCGGGATCCCACTCAAAAGAAGTATCAGGCTGATCCTTGGGTGCGATGAAGAGTGTGACTGGGAGGATATGGCCTACTATGCGGAGCATGCCGACATGCCTGAGATCGGCTTTAGTCCGGACGCCGCGTTCCCGGTCATCAATACGGAAAAGGGGCTGCTGCTGACGTCCCTGTCCTTTCCGAAGAGCGACAGCGGTCTGAATATTCTGAAGCTTTCCACCGGTGAACGGCACAATGTGATCGCGGGTGAATGCAAAGCGCTCCTTGCCGGCGGCGAGGAACTCGCAGCACGCGTCCGGGACTATGCCGCGAAAACCGGAATGGATTACGCGGCTGAAACAACAGATGAAGGCGTGTGGGTCACCGCGACAGGGATCCCGGGCCATGCAGCTTATCCGGAAGGACGCCGCAGCGCCATCGGGATGATGCTCGTTCTGCTGAAGGAACTGGGCGCCGCGGGCGGGATCGCGACACTGGCCGACAAGGTCGGCATGGAATACGACGGTCAAAGCCTCGGCTGCGCCTGCAGAGACGATATTTCCGAAGCGCTGACCTGCAACATGGGGATCCTGCGCCTGGAAAACGGCCTGTGGTACGCGACGCTTGATATGCGCTGTCCCGCGACGGCGGATATGGAAATGCTGCAGCGGCAGATAGCGGAAAACCTGCCGGAGATCCGCTGCAGGACTGAAGCGGTCAAGCCGTGCCATCATGTTCCGGCAGAGAGCGAACTTGTCAGCAGCCTGCTGAAGGCCTATGAGGAAGAATCGGGATTTCCGGGAAAGGCTATGTCCACCGGCGGAGGAACTTATGCCAAGGTGTTGAAGCAGGGCGTTGCATTCGGCGCGTGCTTCCCGGACGAGGACGATCCCGCACATCTGGCGGATGAAAGTATCAGCATCGACCGGATGATGCTATGCATCAGAATTTATGCCAACGCGATGATCCGGCTGGCCGGAGAATAAGGAGACAGAGAAAAAATGATCACAGTCAGTAACGTATCCCTCACCTTTGGCGGACAGAAGCTGTTTTCCGGCGCGGATCTGAAATTTCAGCCCGGGAACTGCTACGGGATCATCGGGGCGAACGGCGCCGGGAAATCCACATTTCTGAAGATCCTCAGCGGAGAGCTGGAACCCACGACAGGTTCCGTTTCCATCCCGTCCACCGAACGTATGAGCACCCTGAAGCAGGATCAGTTCATGTATGACGAATATCCCGTACTGGATACGGTCATCATGGGCAACCAGCGTCTGTACGACATCATGAAGGAAAAGGACGCACTGTATGCCAAGCCGGACTTTGACGAGGCCGACGGTGAAAAGGCCGCGCTGCTGGAAGGCGAGTTCGCCGAGATGGATGGCTGGAACGCCGAAAGCGATGCGGCTACCCTGCTGACCGGGCTGGGCATTCCTGCGGAGGAGCATTACGCTCAGATGTCCGAACTGAAGGCCGGCGACAAGTTTAAGGTCCTGCTGGCTCAGGCGCTGTTCGGCAACCCGGATATCCTGCTGCTGGACGAGCCGACCAACAACCTTGACAATCGCAGCGTCGCATGGCTGGAAGATTTCCTGATGGAATTCCCGGGCACGCTGATCGTGGTCAGCCATGACCGGTGGTTTTTGAACAATATCTGCACACATATCGTGGATATTGACTATAATCAGGTCAAGCTTTATGTCGGTAACTATGACTTCTGGTATGAATCCAGCAAGATGATGCAGGCGCTGATGAGCGACCAGAAAAAGCGCCGCGAGGACAAGATCCGGGAACTTCAGGCGTTTATTCAGCGCTTCTCCAGCAACAAGAGCAAGGCAAAACAGGCGACCAGCCGGAGAAAGTTGCTGGATCAGCTGACGATCGAACAGATGCCCGCCTCCAGCCGGCGCTATCCCTGGGTCTGTTTCACGCCGGAGCGGGAAGCCGGAAAGGATATTCTTCAGGTGAGCAACGTCAGCTATACGCAGGACGGCGTTCAGCTTCTGAAAGACGTATCCTTCCTCGTGACCAAAGGACAGAAGATTGCTCTCGTCGGGAATGAACAGGCGCAGACCGCGCTTTTCCGCATTCTGGCGGAGGAGATCGCACCGGACAGCGGAAATATCAAGTGGGGCGTCACGATTTCCACCAGCTATTTCCCCAAGGATAACAGCAAATATTTTGACGGCTGTGAAATGACGATGATGCAGTGGTTCGCCCAGTATTCGCCTGAACAGCTGGAGACGTATATGCGCGGTTTCCTCGGCAGGATGCTGTTCAGCGGAGACGACGTCTATAAGCCGGTCAATGTTCTCTCCGGCGGCGAGAAGGTTCGCTGCATGCTGAGCCGTATGATGCTTTCGGGCGCGAATTTCCTGATGCTGGATCAGCCTACGAACCATCTGGATCTGGAATCCATTACCGCTGTCAACAACGGGCTGATCAATTTTCCGGGCAATGTGATCTTCACCAGCCAGGACCATCAGTTCATCTCCACGGTGGCTGACCGGATCATTGAGATCAAACCGGACGGAACGATCGCAGATTATTATTGCAACTATGAAGAATACCTGGAAAAGATCCGTGAGGAGAACGCATAATCCCTGCCGGCAGACCGGATTTTTCCGGTTTGCCGTTCTTTTTTGAGGACCATCAGAAAATTGTTCGTGTATTTCCTCAAGAAAACGTTTGCAATTTTTCCTGCGGATATGATATACTGAGCCTGATAATATTGGTTTTTCTTGATAATGTGTGATTACAGGAGGTTGTTCGCGTCATGAAGTACGGCCATTTTGACGACAAAGCCCGCGAGTATGTTATCGAGACTCCGCGCACCCCTTATCCCTGGATCAACTATCTTGGATGCGAACGTTTTTTCGGAATTATCAGCAATACCGCCGGCGGATACTGCTTCTACCGGGACGCCCGTCTGCGCCGGATCACCCGCTACCGCTACAACAATATGCCCGTGGATAACGGCGGACGTTATTTCTACATCAATGACAACGGTACAATCTGGAATCCCGGCTGGAAGCCCGTCAAAACAGAGCTGGATGAGTATACCTGCCGTCACGGCATGGGTTATACCGTCATTACCGGCAAGAAGAACGGACTCAGAGCCTCCCAGCTGAGCTTTGTCCCGATGGGCGTTGACGCGGAAGTTCATCAGGTTACCCTGACCAACGAAAGCGACAGCGCGAAGGACGTTATCCTGACCAGCTTTGTGGAATTCTGCCTGTGGAACGCGCAGGACGATATGCTGAATTTCCAGCGTAACTATTCCACCGGCGAGGTCGAGGTGGAAAACGGCGTTGTTTATCACAAGACGGAATACCGTGAACGCCGCAATCACTATTCTTTCTACGCGGTCAATACTCCGGTCGACGGATTTGACACGGACATGGAATCCTTCCTCGGCATGTATAACGGGTTTGAGAATCCTCAGGCCGTGATGACGGGAAAAATGAGCAATTCCATCGCCTCCGGATGGCAGCCGATGGCTTCCCACCAGATCCGGGTCCATCTGGAGAAAGGCGAATCCAGAAAATTCAATTTCGTATTGGGCTATGTGGAACTCCCGGAAGCAGAAAAATGGGAAAGCCGCGGCGTGATCAACAAGAAACCCGCGAAGGAACTGCTGAGCAAGCTGACCACTGACGAACAGATCGAGGCGGCGTTCAACGCCCTGAAAGCCTACTGGGACGAACTGCTGAGCGCGTATGTGCTCGATACGTCGGATGAGAAGCTCGGCCGGATGGTCAACATCTGGAATCCCTACCAGTGCATGGTCACCTTCAACATGAGCCGCAGCACTTCCATGTTTGAAAGCGGCATCGGACGCGGCATGGGCTTCCGCGATTCCAGCCAGGATCTGCTCGGATTTGTTCATCAGATCCCGGAACGCGCGCGGGAGCGCATTCTCGACATCGCGGCGACGCAGTTCCGTGACGGCGGATGCTATCACCAGTATCAGCCGCTGACCAAGAAGGGCAACAATGACATCGGCGGCGGCTTTAACGACGATCCGCTGTGGCTGATCGCGGGTACCGCGGCCTATATCAAAGAAACAGGCGACTTCGGGATCCTTTCCGAGGCTACTCCCTACGACTGCAACCCCGAAGATTGCGGTACGCTGCTGGAGCATCTGGAGGCGAGCTTCGGCCATGTGGTCAATAACAAAGGCCCGCACGGCCTGCCGCTGATCGGACGGGCAGACTGGAATGACTGCCTGAATCTGAACTGCTATTCCGACACTCCGGACGAAAGTTTCCAGACCTTCTCCAATCCCAACGCTCCGGATGAGCATGTAGCGGAAAGCGTCCTGATCGCCGGTATGTTCGTTTCTATCGGTCCCGAACTGATCGCGATCGAACGCCGTCTGGGCAACAACGAAAAGGCTGACGCTTTCGAAAAGGAAATCAAGGCCATGACCGCCGCGATTGAAAAGGACGGCTGGGACGGCGAATGGTTCATCCGCGCCTACGACGCGATGGGCCGTAAGATCGGCAGCAAGGAATGCGACGACGGCAAGATCTTTATCGAATCCCAGGGCTACTGCGTCATGGCCGGGATCGGACTGGACAACGGCATGGCGGAAAAAGCGCTGGAAAGTGTCCATGAGCATCTGGAGACCAAACACGGTATTGTCCTGCTGCAGCCTGCCTACAAGGATTATCATCTGGAGCTGGGCGAAGTCAGTTCCTATCCGGGCGGATACAAAGAAAACGCCGGCATCTTCTGCCATAACAACCCCTGGATCATCGCGGCGGAAACCGTGGTCGGTCATGGCGACCGGGCTTTTGATCTGTACAGTCGGATCGCTCCCGCCTGGCGCGAGGAGATCTCCGATTTGCACAAGCTGGAGCCCTATGTCTACAGCCAGATGATCGCCGGCAAGGACGCCAAGAACTTCGGCCAGGCCAAGAACAGCTGGCTGACCGGCACCGCTGCCTGGAACTTCTATGTCATCAGCAATTACATCCTCGGTATCAAGCCGGACTGGGACGGCCTGAAAATCGATCCCTGCATTCCTCACACCTGGGACCGTTACAGCATTTCCCGCCGTTACCGCGGAGCTGTGTACAACGTGGAGATCCTCAATCCGGATCATGTGTGCCGCGGAGTGAAGAGCGTTACGGTCGACGGAAAAGCGATCGGGGGCAACGTGCTTCCCGTGTTCACGGACGGAAAGGATCACGCGGTGACCGTGACGCTGGGCTGAGAACAGATCCCGGAGAAGCCGGACGGATCTCAGGACGACGGAAACTGAAAAGAAACCGGAACCCCGAACAGGGGTTCCGGTTTCTTTATGCAAACGGGATCATTCCGTGTATACCGATTCTGCGATCCGGACGGTTTCCATCGCGTCCGCGGCGTAAAAATCAGCGCCGATGGTTTTCGCGTAATCCGCTGTGAGAACGGCTCCACCGACCACCACCCGGACCTCCGGAAGCTGCCGGTGCAGCAGGCGGACGGTATCTTCCATGGCGGGAACGGTCGTCGTCATCAGGGCGCTGAGCCCTACCAGGCGGACGTTTTCACTTTTTGCGGCTTCCAGTACGGTTTCAGGCGCGACATCTTTCCCAAGATCCAGCACCTCAAAACCGTAGTTTTCGAGCAACAGCCGGACGATATTCTTTCCGATATCATGGACATCACCCTTCACCGTTGCCAGAACCACCTTGCCGGCGTGGGCGTGCGCGCCGGAGGAACCGGCTGAGGCATTCCGGACTACGCCGAATGCGGCTGAAGCCGCTTCTGCGCTCATCAGCAGCTGGGGAAGGAAGACCGTCTGTTTTTCAAAGCCTTCTCCGACCTCGTTGAGCGCCGGGATGATCTCTTCCTGGATGACAGTCATCGGGTCGACAGAGGACGCCAGAAGGGACTCGGTCAGATCGGCGGCCTGCTGCCGGAAACCGCGGACGACAGCTCGCCGGAGCGTCGGCTCCGACGCGACTGCCGGAGCAGGAGAGGAAACAGCGGAAGCATGCGCTGTCCAATCGGCACAGTTCGCGTCCATGGCATGAAGCAGGCGGTAAGCGCGCCAGGCATTCATGACGGCGTCGGAGAAGGGGTTCATGATGGCCGCGGACAGACCGCGCTCCATGGCGGAAGAAAAGAACGCGGCATTGACGGCGTCACGGGCGGGAAGGCCGAAACTGACGTTGCTGATGCCAAGACTGGTATGGCAGCCCAGTTCCTTCCGGATTCTCTCCAATGTTTCCAGTGTGACGGTCGCGGCGTCCGGCGCCGCGGATACGGCCATCGCGAGAGGATCAAAAACCAGATCGCGGGGCGGGATCCCGTATTTCGCGGCTTCCGTCACGATCTTTTTCGCTATGGCGATCCGTCCGTCGGAAGTTTCGGGAATACCGGACTCGTCCAATGTCAGCGCGATGACCGTACCGCCGTATTTTCTGACCAGCGGGAAGATCGCGTCCATACTTTCCTGTTTGCCGTTGACGGAATTGATCAGCGCGCGTCCGCAATAAACCCGGAGCGCTTTTTCCATGGCGGCGGGATCGGAGGAATCCAGTTGGAGGGGAAGCTCCGTTACCGCCTGCAGTTCCCGTACAACGGCGGAAAGCGTCGCGCCTTCGTCCAACCCCGGCAGACCTGTGTTGACATCCAGCAGGTGAACGCCTTTTTCCTCCTGCAGGGCAGCCTGCTCCAGCACATAGGCTGTATCGCCCTCCAGCAGCGCCTGTTTCAGGCGCTTTTTCCCCGTCGGGTTGATGCGCTCGCCGATGAGCAGGGGACGGTCGGAGAAAGATACGACGCGGGAGGATGAGGAAACGAGCGTTTCCGTACGCGTACGGAGAGGCAGGGGAGTCATCTCCGCGAGTCTGCCGCACAGGGCGCGGATATGTTCCGGAGTCGTGCCGCAGCAGCCGCCCAGGATCCGGACGCCTTCCGCGGCGAGCGCGGCTTCTGCGTCCGCGAACTGTTCCGGACCGATGTCAAAAACCGTATGTCCGTTTTCGACACGGGGAAGGCCGGCATTCGCCTTCATCAGGACGGGAACAGAAGCGGCGCCCAGATATTCCCGCACCACAGGCGCCAATCCTTCCGGACCCATGGAGCAGTTGACGCCGACCGCGTCGGCTCCAAGGCCTTCCAGCATCAGCGCCATGGCCGCGGGGGATCCGCCGCTCATGAGACGATCGTTTTTGCTGTAGGCGTTGGAGACAAAAACGGGAAGATCGCTGTTTTCCTTTGCGGCGATCAGCGCGGCTCTCGTTTCCCTCGCGTCGTTCATGGTCTCAATCAGGATCAGGTCCACGCCATGACGGACCGCGGCCCGCGTCAGGAAGGCATAATTCTCAACCATTTTTTCGAAAGGAACATCGCCGAAGGGCTCGGGCAGCCTTCCGGTGGGGCCCAGATCGAAGGCGACGAAAGCCGGGTGATCCGTACAGGCGTCCCGCGCGGTTTTTACGCAGGAAACGGCGGCTTCTATGATCGCGGCGGCTTCGGATTCGGAATAGGTGAACAGATTCACCCCGAATGTGTTGGTGGAGACCACATTGGATCCGGCGGCATAATACGCGGCGCAGAGACCGGTGATCCGGTCCGGATGGGTCAGATTCCAGGTTTCCGGCCGCTCGCCGCTTTGCAGACCGGCAGCCTGCAGCACGGTTCCCGTGCCGCCGTCCAGAATGAGAAAATGATCCATTAAATAATCCAGTATTTTCATTTCAGTATCTCCGACAGCAGATTCATCAGGCTCGCGGCCACATCGGGCTTGTTCATGGTATAGACATGGACATTACGGACACCGTTGGCATAAAGATCGATGATCTGGTCGGCTGCGTAGATGATGCCGGCCTGTTTCATCGCGGCGGGGTCGGAACCGAAGTGATCCACCAGAGAGCGGAAGCGGGTCGGCATGAAGCTGCCGCTGAGCCGGATCGCCCGGTCGACCTGTGTGGCACTGGTGATCGGCATGATTCCGGGAATGACCGGGACCGTGATCCCCGCCTCCCGGATCCGGTACAGGTAGCGGTACAGCAGATTGTTGTCAAAGAACATCTGGGTCGTCAGAAATTCGCAGCCGGCGTCCACTTTTTCTTTCAGATGACGGATATCCTCTACGGAATCGGCGCTTTCCGGATGGATTTCCGGATAACACGCGCCGCCGATACAGAAATCCGCGCCGCTTTCCTTCAGATCGCGGACCAGTTCGATCGCGTAGTGATAATCCCAGCAGGATCTGTCTTTCCCGGCCATTTCGGGCGTCAGATCGCCGCGGAGAGCCATGACATTTTCGATACCGGCCTGACGCATCGCGGCGATCCGCTCCTGTACGGTTTCCTTTGTGGAAGAAACGCAGGTCAGGTGCGCGAGCGTCGGAACATGCTGTGTTTTCAGTATATTCTCGGCGATGCGGAGCGTATATTCGCTCGTTCCGCCGCCAGCGCCGTATGTGACGGAGAGAAAGGCGGGATGCAGCGCGGCGATCGCTTCCGTCGCGGCGCGGACACTGTCAAAAGCGGTGGAGGTTTTGGGCGGAAAAACTTCAAAGCTCAGATTGAGTCTGTTGTTTGAGAAAAGTTCTGTCAGTTTCACGGTCATTCCCCCTTGGAAGGTATTGTGCAACAACGCTCCGGAGAAATCAAGAGGGCAACGGTTTTTGTCAGGTTTGTGAAAACTGGTTGAAAAGAAATAAAAAAATGCTAAAAGCAGCAGGAGAACGTCAGCAATCTGTCGAAAATGAATTATCAGAAAGACAACGGAAGGGTGTGGTGCCCATGGCACACATGATTTCGCGGGGTTTCCGGTCATGAAGCCGGTTCACCGTGAGTTTTTCTGGTATCATTCACACATTGAAAGGAGACCGACCGATCCATGAAACTGACTATTAACGCGCGCAACATGGCGGTGACACCCGCCATTACCAAGAGAATTGAAAAGAAAACCGAGACCATGGGACGTTATCTGTACCCGGATACCGAAATGCAGATCCGGATGCGGAAGGAGAAAAACGACCGCCGGATCGTTGAAATCACAGTTCCCATGGGAAATAACGTGATCCTGCGGAGCGAGTCCTCCGCTGACGATAATCTCTTTCTGGCGATCGACCAGGCGCTGGCCAAGATGGAACGCCAGATCTTCAAACACCGGACGAAGCTGGGCAAGAAACTGAGAGACGAGGCGTTCAACGAGGTTCCGGAATATATTGAGGAAGAGGCTACGGACGAGGAAGAACGCAAGATCGTCCGTAAGAAGACTTTCCCGGTTCGTCCCATGAGCGTGGAAGACGCCGTGATCGAAATGGAACTGCTGGGTCACAGTTTCTTTGCTTTCGTGAACGCGGATACCGACCAGACCAACGTTCTGTATCTGAGAAAGGACGGAAATCTGGGATTGCTGGAACCGGAAGCCTGAGACGCTCCCTTTTGATGTTTCCGCGCGGACAGGCGATCTGATCCGCGCCCCCTCTCCGATTGCCGGAGAGGGGATTTTTGTTGTGTTTTCGGCTTACAGAGTGTATAATAACTAGCAATATGTCGGAAGGGGGCGGAAGGACATTGCGCTGCAGCTGCAAGGAATGCGGGACCTATATGATCCAGGCGGAAAGCGATCATCTGGGTTGTGTATGCCCGGATTGCGGATATCGTTGCAATGACTGCCTCGGAACGGATACTGTGGTCAGCCGGGACCGGATCCGGGAACTGGCTTTTGACCCGCGTTTTTCTCCGGAGGGACTGGCTTCCTCTTTTGTGAAAAACGATGATGACGACTGGTTTGACGAAGACGGAGGATATGAAAGATGAAATGGATCATTGACGTACTACGCGGCATGGTGATCGGCCTGGCCAATGTCATTCCCGGCGTTTCCGGCGGCACCATGATGGTTTCCATGGGAATTTACGATAAACTGATCTGGAGCATCAACCACCTTTGCAAGAAATTCAAAGAATGCATCCGGATCCTGCTGCCTTACCTGATCGGTATGGTCCTGGCTATCGCTTTGGGCGCCATCGGTCTGAAGGTTGCCTTCGCGCGTTTCCCGCTGCCGACCAACGCGCTGTTTATCGGATTGATCCTGGGGAGCCTTCCTTTCATCCTGAAGGAAATGAAGGGGGAGAAGATCGGCTGGCAGGGAGTCCTCATTTTCCTGCTTTTCTTTGCCCTGGTCGTTGTACTGAAGGTGATCGAAAAAGAAAATGCCACCACGATCCGGCTGAGCGTACTGGAAGTGCTGAAGCTTTTCGTTCTCGGGACGATTGCCTCGGCGACTATGGTGATTCCCGGCGTTTCCGGAAGTATGATGCTCAAGACGCTTGGGTACTATGAGCCGATCGTGACCGGCGCGCTGCCGGATCTGCTCCACGGCGTTACTTCCGGGAACTGGACGGCGGTCGGTCAGAACATCGGTATTCTGCTTCCGTTCGCGCTGGGAATTGTTTTCGGCATTTTCGCGATCGCGAAGCTGATCGAGATTCTGATGAGAAAATGGAAGGGCCGGACCTATTGCGCGATCCTGGGCATGGTTGTTGCTTCTCCCGTGGTCATCCTGATGGATACATCCATTTACGAGGGCTTCAGCGTCTGGATCCTGATCGCGTCCGTCGTGACGCTCGCGCTGGGCGTGTTCGTGGCTATGAAGCTCGGCGGAGAGCCGGAACCTGCGAAAGAATAAGGCCTGACGGAAGGGGGCATCTCCCTTCCGATTCTTTTTTTCAGGAACAGAAAAAAAGTGATTGACAAACACGTTTTGTTCGTGTATATTAAACGAGTCGCCTGCGGGATTGACCGTGGGAAGGAAGCACCGGGGTGTAGCGCAGTCTGGCTAGCGCACGTGCTTTGGGAGCATGGGGCCGGGGGTTCGAATCCCTTCACCCCGAC
>CALCUD010000081.1 GCA_937906775.1 uncultured Clostridia bacterium | reverse complement strand
ACCTGTTTTCTTTCTGGTCAGTTCAACCAAACCTAAATGAGTGAATCCGCATACATGCGAACGAATATGGTCTTCTTTCATGGCGTTCTTCAACGTCTGAATGACAAGATTGCGGCTTGACTCCTTTTCCATATCGATAAAATCGATGATGACGATGCCGCCTATATTGCGCAATCGAAGCTGACGGGCGATCTCGTAATCGGCAGCGAGGAAGACGGGGCTGATCCCCTCACGCTGGTCCAGGAGACCATCTGCAGCGAGTGCCGGTCGATTACGAGCGTGACGTTCGGCAAGAACTTCGCAGCCGAGATTCCGTGGTATGCGTTCAACAACTGCCTTGCGGTCAAGAACTTCTACTTCCTCTCGGATGCGACCTGGAACGGCGGATCCTGATCCCCTTTGAGACCACGGACGACCACTGGTGGATGGGCGTGATCCGGAAGGATCTGTGCAACTGGACGCCGTGGATCGTCAGCAATATCATACTGATCGCCTGCCTGCGGATCCGGGACGACAGGTCCCGTCTGGCCGCGCTGCTGTCCCGGGCATGCGTCATGCTGGACCGGTATCTGGACGTTCTTCCGGAGGACGGCGGATGCGATGAGGGCATGGGATACTGGAATCTGGCCGGAGCCATGATGCTGGACTGTCTGGAGATCCTGGAACGCGCGACCGGCGGCCGGATGAGTTTCCGCGGCGACCGGAAAATGATTAATATCCTCTCCTATCCGCTTCATGCCTATCTGGGAGACGGATGGTGCGTGAATTTCGCGGATTGTGACGCGCGTCCGGAGATCAGCGGAGAGCGGATCGCCCGGGCAGGCGAAATGTGCGGCATTCCCAGGCTTGTCGCTTTCGGCGCCGCGCACCGGCTTTCCCCTCTGCAGCATTTGTCCGACACGCCGCAGCTCTGGCGGCTGCTGAACAGCCTCTTCCATCCGCTTCCCGCGGGACCCGATCCCGATCCCGAAGCGGAGGTCTGGCTTCCGGATCTTCAGGTCCGTTCACTCACGCGCGCCGGTGTCACCCTGGTCTGCAAGGCCGGACACAACGGTGAAAACCACAACCACAACGATGTCGGCTCATTGATTGCCTTAGCGGACGGGGAGCCGGAAATCGTCGACGCGGGCAACATGACCTACACCGCGAAAACCTTTTCCGGCGAACGGTATACGCTGTGGAATACCCGGAGCATGAACCACAATCTTCCGCTCATCGGCGACGCGGAGCAGCTTCCCGGAGCGGATAAACGGGCGACAGATGTCCGCTGCCTTCCGGACGGTCTGACGCTGAATATGTCCGGATGCTATCCGGAGGATCTTCTGCTGGAGGAATGCCGCAGGACCGTCACGCTGTCGGAATCAGGAACCGTCACCGTTTCGGACCGGATCCGTTCCGCGGTTTCCCATCCGGTAACCTGGGTTTTCATGGTCCGCCACCGTCCGGTCGCGGGACCGGACGGGATCCGGATCGGAAAGCTGCTTCTGAAAGCGCCTGAAGATCTGATCACGGAATACCGTGAGCTTCCGATAACCGATCCGCGGATGGCCCGAAGCTTCCCGGGCAGCCTCTGGCGCCTGACCCTGAGCCTCTCTCCGGCGCGGGACATCGCTGTTGATTTCCGCTTTGTACCCGTATCCTGAATCGGAACTTCACCTTCGGTTCAGGATATACCCGCGGGTGAAAAAACGGACCTGCCAAAGCCGGCAGGCCCGTTTTGTTTATGGTTTTTACAGCCCGATGGGAAGGAACGCCGCCGCGATCGCCAGGATCAGAGCGGGCAGCAGGTTCGCGACCCGGACCTTATGGCCCCAGACCAGATTCAGCCCGACGCAGAAGATCAGGATGGAGCCGATCATGGATAAATTCCCCAGTGCCGCCTCTGTCATCAGCGGACGGATCACCTTCGCCAGCAGCGTGATCCCTCCCTGAAGCACAAAGACCGGTAAGGCCGAAAAGGCACAGCCTTTGCCCATGGAAGCGGACATCACCATGATAATGATGAAATCCAGGATCGCCTTTGTTCCGAGGATGCTCCAGTCGCCCCGGAGTCCGTCCTCAATGGATCCGACGATCGCCATCGCTCCGATGCATACCGTAAGGCTCGCGGTCACGAAGCCGTTCACAAAGTTCTGGTCCTTCGCGTTGCCGGTCTTTCTCTTCAGCCATTCGCCAAAGCGTTCCAGCCGGTCTTCCAGATTGACCGATTCCCCGATCAGCGCGCCCAACGCCAGACAGGCCACGATCAGCATGGAGCGGCCGGCGGAAAGCTTTTCTCCGGCAACGCTCATCATTCCCTCCAGCGCGCCCGCGATCCCGATGAAAAGCACGCTGACGCCGCAGGCCATGTTCAGGCTGTTCCGGTGACGTTCCTTCAGGATCCCGGAAAACAGTTTCCCGCCCAGTCCGCCGAGAATGATCGCGCCTGTGTTGATAATCGTTCCAAGCCCTGTCATGCGTTCCAGACGATCCTTTCCGCGCTGTCATCCGCAAACGGCCCCGGCAGCGCGCTGATACCGCGGTGCCGGCCGAAATAGTCGCGGTCGAAGATAATCTCCGATCCGTCCGGATTCTCAAAGCGCTGTTCCGGCTCAAAAGCGCAGCCCAGAGTCCCGGATGTGATAATGCTGTCCCTGAAATCCTTGATCAGGGAATAGACATTCGTCTTCAGAGTGATCTTTCCGTCCTTTTCGGTCAGTTCGACCCTGACCTTGTTGCGCTTGTTGACAAGATGATCCTTTTCGTGTTTGCAGACGTTGGCGCCGTTGAAGTAGGCGTTTCCTTCGACCCATACGGGCAGATGTCCGAAATGATACTGCGCCAGCGCGCCCATATCCGGTTCCTGTCCCATCATGAAATGGCTGATCCACTCCTCATAGGTCGGGAAGATGTCGAAGCACGCGGTCCCGACCTCGCCGTAATTCGCGTCCTGCGGAGTCCGGGCAGGTTCGGGCTTGTCATAATGCTGAATGAAGATGTTGTTATAGATCCGGTCATCCCCGTGGAGGATTGTCATAAACCCGGCGACTTCCGTCCGGTGGCGGATATGATAGGGGGTGTACCGTGGTTCGCGCTGACCGTTGACAATGCTGTCGACGCCGGAATTGATCAAGCCGAAGGAACCCAGCATCAGATTGTGGACGCAGGCGATTCCTTCACTGGGAATCACTACGGAGGTTTCGGAGAGCAGAATGTTGTTGTCGATCAGCGTCGGGCCGTGTCCGACTTCAATGAAGATATCATTGCTGAACATGGCACCTTTCGCATGCTCCACGCCTTTCGGGGGCTGGTTGTCATGCATCAGGTTCTGCGTGATCCGCGCGCCCTGGGCCTGCCAGTCGAACCATACGCCCATGATGCAGTTATGGATATGATTTCTGCGGACCGTCACATCGATCGCCGCATGCAGCTTGATGCCCGCGGTTTCCGCGCCGCCGAGCTGCTGACTGTTGCAGATGTGATGGATGTGGCAGTCTTCGATCACGGAAAATACGCCGCCCATCCGGCCGACGATCCCCGTCTGCTCGCAGTGGTGTACATGGCAGCGGCGGATGATGTGGCTGCCGACCTTTTCCTTCAGCCAGCCGTGATACTGGCCGCGGCAGACCGCGTCGCGCTCCATCTGGGTCGGACTCTTGACATGCTTCGTATAGAAATACATATCATTTTCAGGATCCCGGTATTTTCCCAGCGAAATGCCGCAGCATTTGCTGTTGCTGATCTCACAGTCCTCAATGATCCAGCCGCGGCTCCAGTGCGGTCCGATCATGCCGTCCTGATAAGCGGCGGGAGGCGCCCAGGTCGTCGCGGCCTTGTTGATATCAAATCCGCTGACCGTGATATATCCGATCCCCTCCTCGGAAGGCATAAAGCAGTTCCGGCGGACGGCAATCTCCGTTTTCTGCGTGTTCGGATCAAGGCCGTGGAAATTCGCGTACAGCACGGTCCAGTCTCCGTCCTGCTCGCAGAACCATTTCCAGGTGGATTCCTCCGGCTGCCAGGAGCAGGGATCTTTCTCCCCTGCCAGGCATTCCTCCAGCGTCACCGTTTCATACATCATCCGGTCATTGAGGAACACCGCGCCGGTATGGCGGACGGTGGGCGCGAAGTACCAGTCGCCGCAGACCATTTCGCGGTAGGGGTTGAAGGTCCCGAATATGCCGTTGTTCACGCGGACGGTCCAGACATCCCCTTTATACTTTTCCCATCCGCCGATCTCCTCCGCGCCGGTGATCACCGCGCCCAGCGGCTTTTCGGAGCGGTATACGATCCGCTTCTCCTCGGTGCCCGCGTGGATCGGATTCACATATTCGCGGTAAATCCCGGGAGCCACCAGAACCTCGTCACCGGGCATCGCGATCTTCGCGGCGTCGTTGATGCTGCGAAAAGGCATCTCTTTGCTTCCGTTTCCGTCCCGGGAAGCGCCGGCGTTAACATACAGGATCATATCGTTTCCTCCTTGATCATGACCGGCACAGGGCCGGAAAAATTGTACGAACCGATTGTTGACTTCATTATAACCGCTGTCCGTCTCCTGTCAAGGACAGCGCCGAAATAAGGACAACAAAAAGCGGAACCCTCACCGGGCCCGCTCAATGACGTATTCAGGTCGTTCTTTTCTTCCTCCTGATTACGGATACACTATAGCATATTTTTTTGCCGGATGCAAGAGGTTTTTAAGCAAATTCGCAATTTTTTGTCCAAAATGTCCCTGAATTCATCATTTGTTCACAAACAATGCATGTACAGCGATTCCATCCGAGCGGAAAACAACGCTCTTTTTCCCTTACCAGGGATACGGAACGCCCTCGTAAGTAACGAAAACCGGGCCGTTTTTATCGTTGCGCATCCGCTCGAACAGGATCCGCATCGTTTCCGCATGCTCATAGGGATCCAGGGGCGCCGCCGCGTTCCCGGGATTCGTGCGCATCCATCCGGGATGGACGCAGATCGCGTTGACGTTGGGAACGTCTTTGAGATAATTTCGCAGCGTCATCGTCGCCATGTTCAGCGCGGCCTTCGCCATCCCGTAATCCAGATAGAAACCTCTGTAACACTTGCCTATACTTCCGGCCTCCGAGGAGATGTTCACGATCATGGCAATCCTTTCGCTCTTCTTCATCAGCGGCAGAAGTGCCTTGATCACCCGCATGGGACCGACCGCGTCCACGTCGATCACCTTCGCGATGTCGTCCAGATCCGCCTCCATGCAGGGCTTGTTTGTATCCGGCGAGGTCATGACCGCGTTGTTGATGATCAGATCGATACAGGAAACGTTTTTCGCGACCTCTTCCGCAGCCCTGTTGACGGAAGCGGTATCGCCGATATCGATCGGGAGGATATGCAGCTGATCCGGATATTTTTCCTTCAGGCGTTCCAGCGCCTCCGACGGCTTGCGTACCGTCGCGAAAACAGTGTCGCCCTGTTCCAGATAGCGGCGTACAAAGTTGAAACCCAGAGCCATTTCCCGCCCTGTTCCGGTAATAAACACGTTCTGCGCCATATTCAATTCGCTCCTTTCGATTGTATTTCTCCATTTCGATCCCGAAGGCGCGTTTCCCTGCCGGTCAGATTCAAAAATCGTTCATCCGGGCCGCCGGGTACACAACGCAAAAGCCCGGTTCCCCTGACGGAAACCGGGCTTACGGTATATCGCTTTTCAGAATTACTGCTTCGCGATCTCAACCAGCTGGGCGAATCCTTCGGCGTCATTGACAGCCAGATCAGCCAGCATCTTGCGGTTGACTTCGATGTTCTGCTTCTTCAGACCCGCGATGAAGGTGGAATAGCTCATGCCGTTAACGCGGGCGGCAGCGTTGATACGGGCGATCCACAGGCGACGGAATTCGCGCTTGCGGAGTTTGCGTCCGATGTAGGCGTAGCGCAGGCTGCGGGCAACCTGCTCGGTAGCGGCGCGGTACTGCTTGGATTTCGCTCCGAAGTAGCCCTTCGCCAGCTTCATGACCTTACGGCGGTTCTTATGGGCGTTAACAGCCCTCTTAATGCGTGCCATGATTTGTTTCCTCCTTGCCGGTTAATGGGCTTATTTGTAAGGCAGCAGCTTATGGATCGTGCGGGCTTCGGCGGCGTTATCAACGATACCCTTGTTCCGCAGGTGACGGGTGCGCTTGGTGGTCTTCAGACGCACCTGATGATTGGCGTTCATCTGCTTATGCTTTACAATACCGGACTTGGTAAAGGAAAAGCGCTTGGCAGCACCACGGTGGGATTTCTGTTTAGGCATAATGTGGTCCTCCTTCCAATGCTGTTTACTCCTGCGTCTCTTTCGAGGCAGCATTCTCCCGGGCCGCTTTCTTTTCGGCGAAGGACGCCTTGACGGCTTTGGGAGCCAGGATCATAACCATATTGCGACCGTCGAGCAGGGGGCGGCGTTCCACCATGCTGACATCCTTGCAGCGCTCAGCAAAGTCCAGCATGACTTTCATGCCAATCTCGCTGTGCGTGATCTGACGGCCGCGGAAGCGGATGGACACCTTGACCTTGTCGCCGCCCTCAAGGAACTTCGTCGCCATCTTCGCCTTGGTGAGAACGTCGTTCTCCTCAATGGTGGCAGACAGCTGCACTTCCTTGGTTTCCACGACCCGCTGATTCTTCCGGTTCTCGCGCTCCCGCTTG
>CALCUD010000080.1 GCA_937906775.1 uncultured Clostridia bacterium | reverse complement strand
CCTTCAGCCGGGCGCCGCTTTTGCAGCAGGCATTGGCTTCGATGATCTCCTGCACCTGTTCCTTCGAAAGTTAGTCGTTCATCACATCCGGCGCCTGCCTGAAGAAGGCGGATTTGATCTTCTTGTTTGCTTTGGATTCCAGTTTGCCAAACCCCTGATACATTTCATCGATCACGTCCTGACCGACCTTGAAGTCATCCAGGGTTTCCCTGAATTTCTCAGGCGACGGCATCGTTACGCCTCCTGATCGTTTGTCATTTTCACGCATCAATTTCCTCGATCGGGACAAACAGGTCTTCGATCGATAATCCGGAATCATACATCCTTCCGGGGGAAACGATCTGAAACATGGGATAGCGCTCAGGCCGTCCTTCCCGGTTTTCCCACAGTTTGAACCGGTCGCTGTCATTCACCCACTGCCGCAGTTCTTCCCGGGTAGCCGCCCAATCCGCGCCGCCGTCAAGATCCCCGTCCAGACAAGGGGCGACCGCGTAGAGTCCGCCAGAGAAGGGTACCGTTTCAAACCCGCAGTCCGGAACCTCCGCGTTTTCCGGCAGTACATAGAACCATTCCATATACCCCTTCTGCTCGTTAAATCGCATAAAATCCCGCGGACACAGTTCGCACTTCAGTGTAGCATGGTAGCTCGAAAACCATCCGACAAATTTTCCAAAAACCGCCGGATCTTCCAGCGATCCGGAGTAAACAGCTTTTCCTTCGGGCAGCTCAATGATGCGTACCTTTTGCATGAAATATCCCTCTTTCTGTTACAGAATCTTTTTCCGGCAGGACCGCCAACGTTTACAGACGGTTTTCCAGAATCTCCAGAATCCTGCGGATCGCTTCGTCCCCCGCTGCCTTGTCCTGCGGATCGGTATTCACATTGTTCAGGAATTTTCGCCCGTAGCCGGGTCGGTGAAGTCCTGCACCGCGTCACCCAACCTGATTCCGTTCTCCTCCATATACCGCAGGGTATCGCGGAACGTGTTTGCGCCTTCCACCTTCACTTTCAAGCCTTCAAAACCGGGAACGATCCACTTTTTCCATCCTCGGGGCGCGATCGCGTCGGTTTCACACTCTACGCCGGCCAGATAGCGTCCCCGTGAAAAATCATCCGTCCAGGGTCCATAAGTAAAATCCATGTCCGTCATGATGCCCCAGACGCCCTTCAGGCTGCCGTCCTCATTCCTGGCCGCCAGCGCCGCGACCTCACCGAACCGGCTGTTCGC
>CALCUD010000079.1 GCA_937906775.1 uncultured Clostridia bacterium | reverse complement strand
ATGAGATCCGGCAATCGCCGCCCATCTATACCTGTTGCGGATTTACTTAGTGTCTCCTGCGAATTCCCAAAAACATAAGAAAATCAACGGTTAGAGCCCCAAATATGTTATAATAAGTGCAAGGGAATCAGGGAATTCGCATCAAAAACCTTGCACCAACAGGAGGGCTCAAAATGTACAAACGGCATAATGGACAGGTTTCCATACTGGAATCACCCGAAATGTTCGGCTCATTGCCGCCGGATCCGGACAACGAATGGATCAAGCTGAGCAAGTTGGTACCCTGGCGGGAATTCGATCTGAAGTATGCCGATAACTTCAGAAGCAAGAAGGGCCAAAGGGCAATTGATTCCAGAATGGCGTTGGGCGCTCTCCTGATCAAACCGGCCTGCAAAACCATGTCAGATGAAGATATCACCCGTGAGATCGCGATGAATCCGTGCCTTCAGTATTTCCTCGGACTGCATGAATACCGGTACGAATGCCCCTTTGATCCGAGCATGATGACACGGTTCCGTCAACGGATCACACCCGAAATGCTTTCATGGGGCAATGACCGGATCATTGGTCGAAAGACAGAAGATGAAAAGCACGACGACGATGATGATTCCGACAGCAGCAGTCAGAATGACGAAAACAAGGAAAGCGAAGGAACTCCCACAGAAGACAACAAAGGCACTTTGATTCCGGATGCGACCTGCGCTCCGCAGAACATCCGTTTTCCGACGGATGCCTCACTGCTGAATGAAGCCAGGGAAAAAGCTGAAGATACGGTATTGCGGCAAACGAAAAGTTTATCCTGGTCTCGGAATACAGATGCGAGGGAGCCGACCCGAAGATCGTGCTCTATAAGCGCAGATAATGACAGAAATGCTGTATGGAGAAAACGGAAAAACAGGATATATTCTTAACTCTGTAACAGAAAAGTGTTCCGCTTTTCTGCGGCATGTACTGTGATCAAAAACCGACGGGAGAGAATCGTACATGGACGAAATCAGAAAGATCATCGGGCAGAAGCTGTGCATCGGCTTCGACGGTCCGGAAATCACCCCGGAATTCCGGGACCTTGTCAGGACCTGGAAGATTGGAAATGTGATCCTCTTCCGGAGAAATGCGATCTCCCCGGATCAGCTTCGCTGTCTCACCCGGGATCTGAAGGAACTGATCCTGGCGGAAACCGGGATCCCAGCCATGATCGCCATTGACGAGGAATGCGGAAAGCTCTCCCGTCTGGATCATATCGGTCTGAAGACGCCGGACGCCATGGACATCGGTTCCTCCGGCGACCCCGCGAAAGCCTTTGAAACAGCTGCCGCGATCGGAGCGGAACTGAAAGACTTCGGGATCGATCTGAACCTTGCTCCGATCCTGGATGTGAACAGCAATCCCCGGAATCCCATCATCGGCGTCCGCAGTTTCGGAACAGATCCTCAAACCGTGTCCGATTTCGGCATTGCCTATATGAACGGTCTGAAAAGCCGGGGTATTCTGAGTTGCGGGAAGCATTTCCCCGGACACGGCGATACCGATACAGACTCCCACGTCGGACTGCCTATTGTCAGCAAGACCCGTGAGGAAACGGAAAAGACAGAACTGATCCCCTTCCGCCGCGCAATCGGCGAAGGGATCGACGCCATCATGTCCGCTCACGTCATTTTCCCCGCGCTGGACCCGGAGCATGTGCCATCCACGCTTTCCCGGCGTGTCATGACCGGATTGCTGCGGCAGGAAATGCATTTCAGCGGCGTGATCATCTCCGACTGTATGGAAATGGACGCCGTCCGTATGTTGTACGGCACTCCGGTTT
Organism: uncultured Clostridia bacterium; assembly: GCA_937906775.1. Taxonomy (GTDB): domain Bacteria; phylum Bacillota; class Clostridia; order Christensenellales; family Aristaeellaceae; genus Aristaeella. The sequence goes on along the minus strand of CALCUD010000079.1, from coordinate 31,490 downwards.
CTGTACTGAAAGGAATGCAGGCCGGTATCGATATTGCTCTGGTCTGTCATACGCCGGAGAGGCAGTATCAGTCTGCCGAACTGCTGGAGCAGTCCTTCCGCGACGGTACTCTGTCCCTGGCCGAAGCCCGGGAATCCTGCGCCCGGATTCTGCAAATGAAATCAAAGCTGTAATCAGGCCGTCTCCGTTTCTTTACGTTCTGTGTCCCATCCTGATCAAATCCAATCATCCTTTTTCCTTCACGGTCGCGATCCCCTGACCTTCATCTCCCGGAATGATCAGGTTATCTCCGGGATGGATATCAAAAACCTTTCGGCCTTCGCCGGAATGACGGTCTGTGTCCGGCAGGGATTCGCCCGTTTCATGTTTTGAGCTTGTTATACTATAATACTCTACAGAAATAATGGAGGCTATGCGTCAGAATGACCTTAAAGTGACCGCATCTGTTCATTCGTCAAAGGATCAGAACGCGATCCCCCGGTCTATTGCAAACAGGACGGGCAGTTTCGCCTGTATCGTACGGAAATCAGGCAGCGGAATCCGCGGGATCGATGAAAAGTGAGGCATGCAGGATGTACACAGAACAGGAAATACATGGCATTGTGGAAAAACAGCGCGCATTCTTCCGCGCCGGGAAGACGCTGGATGTCGCGTGGCGGATCGGGCAGCTGAAAAAGCTGAAAGCCGCTGTCATCGCTCACGGGGAAGCTTTTGAATCAGCGCTTCATGAAGATCTCGGCAGAAGCAGGGTCGAAGCATACCTCTGTGATATCGGACCGGTCATCGTGGAGATCAATGAAACGATCCGGGGGCTGCGCAGATGGGCAAAGCCGGAGAAGCATTACAGCGGACTGATGTGCTTTCCAAGCATTTCAACAAAAGTCTTCAAAATGCCTTACGGGGTGACGCTGATCATCAGCCCGTTCAATTTCCCGATCCTGCTGACGCTCGGTGTTCTGATTGCCAGCATCGCGGGCGGCAACACGGCGGTCATCAAAACAAGTTCCAAATCGGCGGCATGCACCGACGCGCTGAAAAAATTCATTACTGAAACCTTTGACGCGGAATATGTGACCCTGATTGACGGCGGACATGACATTGCCGACCTCTGCCTCGCAGAACGGTTTGACAAGATCTTCTACACCGGGTCGCCGAATGTAGCCAGGCACGTCATGGCGGAGGCCGCGAATAATCTGACTCCTGTCGCGCTTGAGCTCGGCGGCGAGACCGGAAACTGGTGTCTGATCCGGAAGGACGCCGATATCCGGGACGCTGCGAGAAAAATCGCTTTTTTCAAACTCTGCAACGCGGGACAGATCTGCATCAACATCAATCAGGTCGCCGTCGCGGAAGAGATCGCGGACAAATTTCTTGCCGCGCTGAAAGCTGAGTTTATCCGTCAGATCGGTGAACATCCCGAAGAAAATGACGAATATCCGAGGTTGATCTCAGCCCTGGTCTATGAAAAATGCGAGCGGATCTCGGAAGCATACCGCGACCGCGTCTGTTTCGGCGGCAGCGGAATAAAGGAAACACAAAAGTATTCGCCGACCGTACTGTATCCGATTGATAAAGACGATGACCTTGTCCGGCACGAACTGTTCTGCCCGATCCTGCCCGTTGTTCCCTACAAAGATCATGAAGTCAATGAGATCTTGAATGTGATGGCACAGCGTGAGCGTCCGCTGGCCCTGTACCTGTTCACCAAAGACAAAAAATGGGCTGACCGGGTGATGCAGACGCAGCTGTATGGCGGCGGATGCGTCAATGAGGTCTGTGTTCACATGATGGTCAAAGGCGTTCCGTTCAACGGCACGGGACACTCCGGCATGGGCGCATATCACGGTGAATGGGGCTTCCGTGAATTCACGCATCCTCAGACCGTGCTGACCGGGAAAACACATTTGAATCTTTCCCTACGGGAACACCCCTACGGCGGCAGGAACGAAAAAGTCAAAATGAAGTTTCTGAGACTTTTTGAGAAATAAACAACCTGGAAATGCCGGTGCGGTTTTTCCGGACATGCTCCGGAATCCGCAGAGGATCAAACGGGAATAAACAGAAAGGTGTGTACAGGAATATGAAACATCAGTATTTTGAAGTGCCGGAAAGCATGAAAAATCTTCAAGCCTGGGGGTTCAACTGGCTGGAATTCGTCACTTCGGTCCCGGCGCCCATGTTTCTGGTAACATCCCGGAAATCCAACGGCCGGGAAAACGCCTGCATGCAGTCCTGGGCCTGTTTCAGCACAGCGGATCACGCGAAACATTACTGCGCGATCCTTTCCAGCGTGAACAAAAACGGTCATTTATACAGGACGCTGCAGGAAAGCGGGGAAGCAGTCATCAATTTCCTGTCCGCGGATCTGTATGAAAAAGCGATGGATACGATCCGCAACAACGACTGGGACAGGGATGAGATCACCGTGTCCGGGCTGACGGCTGTTCCGGCGGCAAAAGTAAATGCTCCCATGGTGGACGAATGCTTTATGAATCTGGAATGCCGGTTCCTCTGGGAAAAAGAGATCATTCCGGGAGACGATCATGTGATCGTCTGTCTGGATATTGTGAATGTTCATGTGGATGAAGATTACCTGAACAACCGGGTCGCAGAGAACGGAATGCTTTATAATATTCACCATCCGATCAATCCCGAGACTTTTCCCGGAAAAGCGCATGACTATGCCGGCATCGTGAAGCCGATCCTTGACATCGGTGAATACTGACCGTCTGAGCCGGGAGAAAGAGCCGGATACGGAACCATAATTGCAGGAAACAAAACGGCGTGGGAAAAAGCAAGTCGGTTTTGCCGCCCCGAGCCATTTCACAAAGACTTACCGTGAGATCACGGGGGTAACGCCCTGTCAATACAGAAAAAACGAACCGGTTTTTTTAAGAGGAGGGACCCGCACATGACACAGGAAATCGGACAGTATCTCGAACGCTATCCGGCAGAGATCGTACAGCTGTTTACTGAGATCAGAGAGATCGCTTGTTCTCTTGACGGGATCACCGTCACGGAAACACTGTGGGCGAAACTGCCCAGCTATTACTGCGGGGAGAAATTTGTCAGGATCATTCCGTTCAAAGATCACATCAATATTGAGGCCGCCGGACTGTCCCGAAACGCGGAACAGCTGTCCGCGTACCGGTTTACGCCCAAAGGGATGCTGCAGGTGAAAGCCGGTCAGAAGCCCGATTCAGCAATCCTGAAAAAAGCCTTTACGGAAACGCTCCGCTGACCGTTTCGCCTTCCGCATGACCGGTCCGGACGCCATTCCGTTCATCAGCAGCGGCATCCGGACGCACTCATCCGTTTTCCGGGCTGCATCCGGGCAGCAAAAAAACACGCGGATCATTTCCGCGTGTTTTTCCAGTATCTGTTATTTCTGGTGTTCCACAATATCCACCCGGACGCCTTCGGGAGAAATCATCATTTCGTATCTGGCATGGCCGTGGATATCAGGCCTTCCGCCGCGAAGGGTGCTTCCGGGATTGCGGTATCCTCTGACCAGGAAATATTCAATGCCTTCGTCGATGTTGGATACATTCATCCTCATGGCATAAACCCCTTCTGGAATGGAATCGTCCGGGAAGGATATCAGGGCGATCCTGTCACCGTACTCGTTTTCCATAATCACATACTGGGTTTCGCCGTTCACCTGGTTATGCTTCACAGCAAAGCCCAGATCATTGATGTAGGACGCTTTGGCTTTTTCCATATCTTTAACAAAAATCTCAGGAAAATAGGACGTCACTTTCATGAATATTACCCCGCTTTCTGAACTTTGTTGAATATACTATATCATGTTTCACAGCATGATTCAATATTTTTTATCGCCGCCGGATCCGGCGAAAAAAGGACGCCGCCAAAGGGCGGGCGTCCTTACAGGATAAACTCAGCGCTCCATCAATCCCAGGAGGTAGACCAGTTCTTCCTTATAGGGATCACCGCTGACCGACGGACAGGAACGGAGCAGCGCAAGCGCGTCCTTCCAGGAGGATGTGCCCGCGTACTCACTGCCGCGCAGCAGCATACCGGCTTCCGCCACGCCCGCCGCGAAGGTCAGGTTTTCAGTCGGAGCAAAGGAATCCGGATCCGTAAGGGGATAAGTCCAAAGCGTACTGACATCGCTGTCCGGAGCCTTGGCGCGGATGGACAGCGTCAGCCACTCCCGGTTTTCGGAGGAAACCGCTGCCGCGTATTTGCTCTCCGCGACATTGAAATCAAACGCGCTGTCGATCGGGACGATCTCATAAAGCGCCGTCACGCGGTGCCCGCTTCCAAGCTCGCCGCCGTCTTTGGTGTCATCGGCAAAATCTTCCGCGTCCATGACACGGTCTTCATATCCGACCAGCCTGTAACCCTTGATATAGGCCGGATTGAAATCCAGCTGCAGCTTCACGTCCTTCGCGACGGTATGGAATGTACCGCCCGCTTCGGTGATCAGGGCGCGGCGCGCTTCATGGATCTCATCGATGTAGTAGTAATTCCCGTCGCCGTAATCCGCCAGCGCCTCCATCCGGTTATCCTTATAGTTGTATCCGCCGAAGCCGAGACATGTGAGAGAAACACCGTTGGCTTTCTTTTCCATCACCATCCGCGCCAGATCGCCTTTGGAAGAAACGCCGATGTTCAGATCGCCGTCCGTCGCAAGCAGGATCCGGTTGATGCCTCCCTCGGCCAGATGCTTCTCCGCCAGCGCGTAGGCCGTCTGAATGCCGGCCGCGCCGTTGGTGCCTCCGCCCGCTGTCAGATCATTGATCGCCTGCATGATTGTCGTTTTTTCAGAGGCCGGCACGCCGTCCAGCACGATCCTGTCTCCGCTGGCATAGGTCACAATGGAGACCGTATCATTCGGGCCGAGCGTGTCCAGCAGCAGCAGGAACGAACGTTTCACCAGCGGCAGCTTTTCCGCGGAATCCATGCTGCCGGATACGTCGATCAGGAACACGATATTCTTTGCAACATCCTCCGTCCGGATCTCTTCGGCTTGCAGACCGATCAGGAGCAGTCTGGTATCCGGATTCCAGGGGCAGTCTCCCATCTCCATCGTAACGCCGAAGGGTTCGCCCGCGACCGGTTTTTTGTAATTATACCGGAAATAGTTCAGCATTTCCTCCACCCGTACGCTGTCCGCCGGGACCGGTTCGCCCCGCAGCAGCCGCTGGCGGATCTGCGTCCATGAGGCCGTATCAATATCGGCGGCAAAGGTTGAAAGCGGAGAAGCGCTGACGGACTGGAATCCGTTCTCCCTGAAGGTCGTGAATTCCTGCGTATTCCACAGGAATCCGCCTGCAGCGTTCTTTGCACCGGACCGGGCCGCGGAATACATCACAGGCATTTCGAAACCCGCAGCGGAATCTGTCGCTTCCTCTTCCACACAAACGCCGCCGTAGGTGAACCAGTGCGCGTTCGACTCGTTATACGCTACCGCGTTTTCCGACATCAGGGTGGTTACGGTGATTTCATCCGCGAAACCGGTTTGCATCAGACCGTTCAGGAACTGAAACATCAGAATGGCTTTCTGTGTCCCTTCCCCGTAAACGCCGTCTGTTTCCGTGTCGGAATATCCGAGTTCGGCCAGCCGGGTCTGGATCGCCAGTACCGTTTCACCGCTGTCGCCTTCCTGCCAGACCTTCCCGGCCATGGCAGGCCAACTTGAAAACATTCCCGTCAGCAAAACCAGGGCGATCAGAATTCCCATCATTCTTTTTCTCAGCATATTCTTTCCTCCTCATCCGACTTTCGTCGTTTCGTTTCACGGCTGTATGACGTCAGTCGGGAGGCGGAAGTTCCGGCCTTGATGAAAAATTTTTTTACTCAATCGAACGAGCGTTCCCCAGCGGCCATACAACCCTGCAGACATGGCCGATGATGGCGTCTCTCGGAATCGCGCCCTGATACCGGCTGTCATTGGAATTATTCCGATGATCTCCCATGACAAAATAACATCCTTCCGGAACGGTAACCGGACCGTAATTCTCCCCGTCACAGGCTCCCACGGTTCTGTATTCGTCCAGAATATAGGGCTCATCGTATTTTTCCCCGTTGACATAAAGAAATCCGTCTGAAAGCTGAACCGTGTCGCCGGGAAGGCCGACCACACGCTTGACAAAATTGGTATCGCCCCGGCCCGGGTATCGACAGATCACTACATCAAACCGTTCCGGCGCTCCTCCTGTCGTCAGTCTCGAAGCCTGCTCCTTCTGCCGGTTCTCCTGCCAGGGCAGCGTGAACCATGCGGAAGCATAATCTGTTTTGCTGACCAGCATGATCTCCCCATCTGTCAGCGTTCCGTCCATAGATTCACCTTCCACCCGCACAGGCTCAAAGAGGAAGGTTCTGATAACCAGGGCAATCAGCACCGCCGCCAGAATGGAGAAAACCCAGCTCACTATTTCCCGGCCCGCTGTCCTGCCCGTCTGTTCTTTTTGATTATTCCGTTTCATGGATAAACACATCTCCTTCGTTTTTTTCAGAAGAAGACCTGCGCCGCGCTGACTGTAGGCAGGAGCGCTGCGAGAAGCGTCGCAGCCGCTGCGAGGATTCCTTTCAGTACAGGATGCGTTACCGGCAGTGCGCGTGCGGCACGTTCCAGCAGTTCCAGTTCATTCCCTCTCAATATCACTTTCCGGAAGTACTCCTCATTCATTGGGAAATCCTCCTCCCTTCCTCAATCTTCTCCGGATTCTGTGCAGCCGGACCCTGATCTGTCCCTCGGAAAGTCCCAGTTCTCCGGCCAGTTCCCGGGCAGACCGGTTCTCCAGTGACGTTCCCGTCAGGATTCGCCGGTCCGTTTCCTCCAGTCCTCCCAGAACACGGTATATTTCCGTCCACTCCATATGTTTCAGGGCTTCCGCCTCCGCAGAATCCGTCGGAATCTCGGGAATATCCGCAACCGGGAACGGCCGCCGCCGGTCGGATCTGATCTGATCGATGCAGACGCGGCGTACCACCGTCAGGAACCAGGTCCCGAAAGCGAATTCCGGTTCATACCGGAAGCGAGCTGCGTAGATCCGCGAAAAAGATTCCATCACGGCATCCTCCGCAGCCTGCCGGTCATGAAGAATCCCGACGGCATAGCTTTCCGCCCGTTCCCGCCAGCGCTCGATCAGCTGCTCAAGCGCTTCGGCATCCCCGGTCTTCAGCCGTTCCATCAGTATCTGATCATGATCCACCGGTCTCACCTGCCTTCTTCACCTGTATACACGTCTGCCGCGGGCAAATGTTACACCTTCCGGAAAATTTTTTTGAAATCAATCCGGCATACCGTCACGGACTTGTCCCCCGTTTCCGTCAGCCGGTCGTGATGCCTTTGAACAGAAAGCCGGAATGTTGTCAAATCCGTTTCAGATTATTATACTGTATCATATCCATCCACCCGGAACAAACGATTTATGATATACGTCATTATAGGTGGAACCCCATATTATCATCCTGCAAAGGAGGAACCTTATCATGAGAAAAGCCGCCATCATTCTGCTGACCGTTATCATTTTCACCGCGATCTGTTTTTCCGCTGTCGCGGAATCTTCGATCACTGTACGCGGAACAGGTGAAACACAGGTCAGCGCCGATACCGCCACGGTCACCCTCGGTGTCAGCGCGCGGGACAGGGATGTCCTGACAGCGCAGCAAACCGTCAACGCGAAAATCGCCGGGATCCGGGAGGCGCTGATCGCGCTGGGGATCGCGGAAGAATGCATCAACACGAACTATATCAATATCTACGCGCTGTATGATTACACGGAGGAAAGCGAGCAGATCAGCGCCTATAACGCCAGCTCCTCCCTGGGAATCAGGATCACGGATATCGAAAAGGTCGGCGCTGTGATCGACGCCGCCTTCAAAAGCGGAGCCAACACGCTGGACGGGATCAGTTTTTCTGCCACCGATACGGAAGCCGTCCGGGCGGAATCGCTGAAAAAAGCCGTCGCGGACGCGACTGCAAAAGCGGATGTCCTGGCCGCTGCTTCCGGTCTGCGGATCACAGGTACTGTCTCCGTTTATGAAGAAGGCGACTGCAGCTACAGCAATTCCGTCGGCAATTTCGTGGCGGAAGACAAAGCCTACGGGAGCGATACGCTTGTCCAGGCTGCGAAGATCATTGTCTCTGAAACCGTATCCGTGACCTTTACGGCAGAATAACGGCCCATCCTGCGGTCTTTCCCGGTCCGTACGTGGGTGAAAGGAGGGATGTCCTGTGGATACTCTGAATGTCGGTATTCGGACACTGGTAGAATTCACGCTTCACGGAGAGGACATCCGTCCGGTTTCACTCACGGCGCTCCGGGAGGGCACGCTTGGACACAAAGCCCGCCAGAAGATGCTTCCGGACCCGTGGCAAAGCGAAGTTCCCCTGTCGCTGGACTGTCCGCTGGAGGATGAGGATCTTCTTCTGCGGATCACTGGCCGGATGGACGCTTTCCTGGACGGGGAGATCCCCTGTGTGGAAGAGATCAAACTCTGGAAAGGGAAAAAGCCCCCTGAAGCGCCACAGCCGGCGCATCGGGCGCAGGCCGTCTGCTACGGGCATATTCTGTTTGCGGCCGGAACATACCGGGAGATCGATATCCGGATCGTCTATGTCAATACGGACGGGGTCATCCGCGCGGAATTCAATGAGCGTATGACTGCCGAAGACTGCCGTGCGGTTTTCACGGATCTGTTTGACGCGTATGTCCGCAGGCTGCGTCTGATCCGGAAGCATACCCGCGCCAGAGACGCGTCCCTGCGCGGTCTTGTGTTTCCGTTCCCTTCCTACCGTCAGGGGCAGCGTGAAATGGCCGTTCAGGTTTATACCGCCGTCAAGCGGCGGAAACGGCTGATCGCTTCCCTGCCCACAGGGACCGGAAAATCCGCGGCGACACTGTTCCCGGCGCTGAAGGCTTTGGGGGAAGGGCTGACAGACCGGATCTATTATCTCACCGCGCGCACCACACAGCGGCAGGGTCCCCGGGAGGCGCTGGCCCTGATGCGTAAACAACCGCTGCATCTGTGGGTTCTGACGCTGGACGCGAAAGATAAGCAATGCCCCTGCCGGACAGTCTGTCATCCGGATTACTGTCCGCGCGCCAAAGGACACTATCTGCGGGACCGGGAAGCAATCGACGAGCTGCTGGAAACGGAGGACTGGACGCCGGAGGTGATCCGTGACGCCGCCGACAGACATCTGCTCTGTCCGTTTGAACTCAGTCTTTCCCTGGCGGAAGTCGCCGACGTGACGGTATGCGACTACAACTACGCATTGGATCCGGCGATCCGGATCCAGCGGATTTTCGTACACGGCGGCGGCGCGACGCTCCTGATCGATGAAGCGCATCATCTGCCGGACCGGCTCCGGGATATGCTGTCCGGAGAAATAGACGGCATGCGGCTGCGCCGTCTCCGTACTGTGGTGGGACAAACCGCCGGCAGAAAACACCCGCTTTACAAAGCGATGACAGAAACGCTCCGGGCGCTTGACGATCTGCCCGTCGGAGCTTCCCCGTCTCAGGAAGATCCCGCACCGGCAGACGCAATCTCCGTTCCGGACGCGGAACCGCCTCGCGAAGGACGGCTTTCCGCATTCCCGGACAGCCTGCTGTCCGCCGCGCAGAAGCTTTGCCAGGCATTTATGGACGCCCAGTATGAAATGTTCCCCTGGGATCTCGTGGGAGAACGTCTTTCCGATACGTTGCTGCCCCTGATGTCCTTCATCCGCGCCATCGAATCCGGACAGGAGATCGCCTGTCTGTGGAGCGGCAGCGGCCGGAGCCGCCGGGTCGTTGCTTTTGCCCTGGACATCGGCAGCTGGTTTGACGAAATCACCGCCCCGCTTCCGGGAACCGTATGCTTTTCAGCGACGGTCGACCCGCTCCCGGAAATGCGTGCGCTGCTCGGCTGCAATGAGGAGGACGCGCTCTTTTCCGCCCCGTCCGTCTTTCCGCCCGAAAACATGCTGACACTCCGGCAGAACATTGATCTCCGGTACCGGAACAGAGATCTGGCGATCCCGGAGGTTTGCGCGCAGATCGAAGCGCTGACCCGTTCCCATCCGGGTCACTATCTGGCGTTTTTCCCAAGCTTCTCCTACATGCGCAAAGTATCGGGATGCCTTGCTGTTCCGCATATGCTTCAGACAGACGGAATGTCGCAGGAGGACCGTGACGCGTTCCTGTCCGCCTTCACGCCTGACGCTCCGCCGGTTCTCGGTCTTTGCGTTCTGGGCGGGCTCTTTGCCGAAGGGATCGATCTGCCGGGTACGGCGCTGGACGGCGCGGTCATCGTCGGCGTCGGTCTGCCGCAGGTCAATCAGTTCACGGAAACCCTGCGGGAGTGGTACGCCTCCCGTCTGGGAGACGGCTTCCTGTTCGCGTATCAGATCCCCGGCATGCAGAAAGTCGCCCAGGCGGCCGGCCGCGTGATCCGGACAGAAACGGACAGAGGAGTCGTTCTGCTGCTGGACGGGCGGTTTGCCAGCGGCAGTTATCTGCGGCTGTGTCCAAAGCACTGGCAGATCAGGGCCGGGGAAACAGAAAAGCTCCTGCGCGATTTCTGGCAGGAGCCGTAACCCGGGATTTTTCTTCGGAAGTACAATGAAATGATCCTGTTTATACGTTATCTTCCCGGTTTCTGTTGATCCGACCCGCGATCAGGCCGAGAACCGTTCCGAGCAGAATACTTCTCCCCAGAAAGCCTGCGCGGGGCCGGAAGAGTCTGCGGCGTCCGAAGAGCAGATTTCCCAAAGCACAGATTCCGAGAAAGCGTAACATATTTCTATCCTCCAATCAATTCATCCCGTACCTTTCATTCGGTACAGTCACATCATAGCGGAAACCGTGCCGGAAAAAAACGGTCGATCCCGCAAAATATGCGAGGCTTATTTTCATTTTTCGGCAACTTACCAGGACCAACGCGGTTCTCCCGTCTCCCGCGTCTCCCGGTCTTTCCCGCCGGCGGAGGCCGTGCGCCCTGTTGCCCTGTCATCTCCGCCTGTGATATATTGGAACACGGCAGAAGGGTCCTTCGGGCGGGCCGCTGTTTTTTCGGCTGCCCGCCGCTGTACGCCGGCCTGTTCAAAGTGCGGGCGGGATCCCGTTAATGAATATGAAAGAAGTGGAATCGCATGCTTTTTGAAACCGACAGGCTCCTTGTCACCGAGCTGACCGAAGAGATGGCCCCGGATATTCACCTGAATTCACTGGACGCGGACAACAGGAAGTTTGTCCCGGACGAAGTGTTTGAAACAGAGCAGGAGGCTCTGGATACTGTCCGTTGGCTCATGGGGAGCTACGGTTCGGAAAGCGGCCCCCTTCTTTATGCGATCCTCCTGAAGGACGGCGGGCGGAATATCGGCTATGTCCAGCTCTGCCCCGTTGAAGAGGGCTGGGAGATCGGCTACCACATCGCGGCGCAGTACACCGGCAACGGATATGCGACAGAAGCGGTAAAGGGCTTTCTGCCCGTGATCGCCGAAAAGAAGAACCTTTCCGAAATCTACGGCATCTGTCTGCGGGAAAACGCGGCGTCCGTCCGCGTTTTGGAAAACTGCGGATTTGAAACGGTCTTCTGCGGAAAAGGCAACTATCAGGGCGAAACCCGGGAGATCATCCGGACCCTGTTCCGGATCTGACCGCACCGTGCAGCCGCAGCAGATTTTATTCGCGCCTATGGAAGGCCTGACGGACAGGGTCTACCGGCGCGTGCACCATGAATGTTTCCCCGGTGTGGACGCCTACTTCACGCCCTTTGTCAGCCTGACCCAGAATCTCCGTTTTTCCCCGCGGGAAGCACGGGATCTTGATCCCGAAGCAAACCGCGGGATCCCCTGCGTTCCGCAGGTTCTGACCAGAAACGCAGATCATTTTCTGTGGGCCGCGAACCGTTTTCAGGAAATGGGATACAGCGAGATCAATCTGAACGCGGGATGTCCGTCGTCTACGGTCACGGCCAAGCGAAAGGGCGCCGGGATCCTCCTCGATCCCGACGCTCTGGACGCGTTTCTGGACACCGTCTGTTCTCAAAGTCCGCTTCCGGTCTCCGTCAAAACACGGATCGGCTTCGCCGCGCCGGAGGAATGGATCTCCCTGGTAAAGATTTATGCGCGTTATCCGCTGTGCCGGCTGATCATTCATCCCCGCACCTGCCGCGACCGGTACGATCCGGACACGATTCACCGGGATTGCTGGGACGAAGCCTGCCGGACCGCTCCGGAGCGTCTCGTCTGGAACGGTGACATTTTCGGAGCGGACGACGCATCGCATACAAACGGTCATCCGCTGATGATCGGACGCGGTCTGCTCGCCGATCCGGCGCTGGCCAGAGAGATCAAAGGCGGGGAAAAGATCACGCGCGATGAAGTGATCCGCTTTCACGACAGACTGATCGAAGCTTTTTCAGAGGTTTATCAGCCTGATACGGTATTCATGAAAATGCGCGTCTATATGAAGCATCTGGAATGCTGTTTCGAATACTCGCCGAAGCTTGACAGAAAGATCCGGAAAGCGCGGAATCTCCGGGAGCTGACCGATATCGACAGAGAACTCTTCGATACCTGCCCCTTTTTGCAGGATCCTGTATATGTCCCTGATGAAAAACGTCAGCTGCTCCGTGAGTGAACGGGAATATCCTCAACAGGAGCAAACCGTAATATCAGGGATCGAACAGAATAGAAAAGAGGACCCCGGCGGGGCCCTCATCCCGTTTTGTACGAAAACGGCTGGTTGCATAGTTAATTTACCATATTTTTCCTATCATGTCAAGGCCTGAGCGAAGATAAAGCAGCATGATTCCGGGCGGAACGCTCTCCCTGTTTTCCGGCTGTTTTCTTCTTCTGTTTCTCACCGCCGTATGATATACTGAAGCCGCGCCGCCGGCATCCCGGCAATCATGCAGCATCATGGAGTGAACAATGGACCGCACCTGGACTTTCCGCTTCGCGACGCGGGGCGATACCGCGCTGATCCTGAAATTCATCAGGGATCTTGCCGCCTATGAACAGCTGGCCGATCAGGTCGTCGCGGATGAAAAAACACTGGAAACATGGATCTTTGACCGGGGAAAGGCCGAAGTTCTCTTCGCCATGGACGGAGAAACCGAAATCGGATTCGCGCTTTTCTTCCATAACTTCTCCACCTTTCTCGGCCGGGCGGGGATCTATCTGGAAGATCTGTATGTCCGCCCGGAATACCGGCATAAAGGCTGCGGGAAGGCGCTTCTGAGCAGGCTGGCAGCCATCGCGGAGGAACGCGGCTGCGGACGTCTGGAATGGTGGTGTCTGGACCGCAACCGGCCGGCTGTCGATTTTTATCTTTCACTCGGCGCTGAACCGATGGAAGACTGGACAGTATACCGACTGGCCGGTGAAACCCTGCGGCGCGCGGCTGAGAACGACCCCGGCCGTTAAGCCGGACGGATCCGCAGGCGCACACTTCTGACCGTACCTCTCATGTGAAAGGAGCCTGATCAATGAGCGGATATATCATGGATCTCCGGAAAATCGTCGGACACAGGGCCCTGATTCAATGCGCTGCCAGCGTCATCGTCATTGACGGGAACGGCCGGCTGCTGCTCGGCAGGAGAACGGACAATCATCTTTGGGGCTATTCCGGCGGCTCGTGTGAAATTGATGAAAAAGCGGAAGATTGCGCGAAGCGGGAACTGTTCGAGGAAATGGGCATCGTTGCGGACCGGCTGACGTTCTTTGCGGTCAACTCCGGTCCCGAAGCGCATTACATTTATCCCAACGGCGACGAGGTCTCCAATTTTGAGATCGTCTATCTGTGTACGGAATATCACGGGGAACCGAAAGCCCAGCCGGAAGAAATCGAAGCACTGGCGTTCTATGATCCTTCTGAAATCGATATGACCATGATTTCGCCCCCGATCCGTCCTGTTCTCGAAAAATATCTGGAAAACGTTTTCGCGGAATCCGGGAAATAAGCCCGACGGGCAAAAAATCAGCAGGCGGATCCCATCCCGGGGTCCGTCTGCTGCGTCCCTGATATTTCCCTGTTATGCACGTATCCGGCCATCTGACGCGCAATGTCTGCGATCCTGCGAAAACAGCAGGCGTTCAAGGTCGGATCACATGGAAACCATATTGGAATAAACGCTGTTTTCGGGGCTTCCGCCCTTGATAAATTCCGCGCCGACCGTTTTACGGTAAAACATCTCAGCCTCATCGACCCATCCGATGACCGCGTACGCGTATCCGAACTCCAGCATAGCCCGAAGGGTCCGGATCAGCAGCGCGCTGCCGATGTTTTTTCCCCGCTGCGCCGGATCCACGCCGATCGGTCCGAAAAATCCCTTCGCGCTGGAATCAAAGCAGGCGAACCCGAGAATCTTTCCGTTTTCCGTCGCGATAAAGCACTTGGAAACGTCCGCCATCAGCGCATGTTCCGCTTCTCCGGTCCAGCCTTTTGAAAAATGCTCTTCGACAAAGCGAAGCACCGTTTCCTTGTCCCCGACAAAGGCCCTTTTGATTTTGACCGTTCCCGTATCCGGCATTTCCGGCAGATTGTACAGGCTCACGATCATATCTCCGCCGTTCATTCCCTCTCCTCCGTTTTGTGTATTGACGGGTGAGTCAGTAAATCACCCTCACAGTCTCCTGATGGCAGAATTCCCGAAACTGCTTCTCATCCTCCGGCGTCCGGATCAGCATGACTTCGGTAAAATGCCCGTCCCGCCGGTCCAGAATTCCGGCCACTTTCTCTCCGGTACAAACAGAACTGCGGATCACCGCTTCCTGGGTTTCCGGATCAAAGTGCAGCTGATCCGGAAATCCTTTCCTTTTCCTCCCGGCTTCACCGTGGCGTCTGAACACAGGTATTCTCCCCTTTCGCTTCTGCCCGGTATTATACCACATTTCACCGATATATCAGCCCGAAGAGAAAAAAACAGTCTCCGGGGCTTGACTCTGACGCTGCGTCATCGTTTACACTGGGATCAGTTCCTGAAAAGAAAGGAGTGATCATCGCATGATGACCGTCCGTGAAGTCAGCCGGATCACCGGCGTCAGTATCCGGACGCTGCACCACTATGACCGGATCGGTTTACTGAAACCGGCCGGAGTGACAGACGCCGGATACCGTATGTATGACAGTTCCTCTCTGGAACGGCTGCAGCAGATCCTGCTGTTCAGGGAACTTGAATTCCCGCTTGCGGAGATCCGCGAGATCCTGAACCGTCCCGATTTTGACCGGGAAAAAGTACTGGAGCAGCAGATCCGGCTGCTGGAAATGCGCCGGGATAGGCTGACAGATCTGATCCGTCTGGCACGGGAAACGAAAGAAAACGGAGGCAGGAAAATGGACTTCAGCGCGTTCGGAGAAGAAGAAATCAAGCGGTACACGGAGGAAGCAAAAGCTTCCTGGGGAAAGACCGAAGCATGGCACGAATATGAGAATAAATCCGCCGGCCGGACCGGCGCGGAGCAGAAAGCTCTGAACCGGGAAATGATGGAACTTTTCCGGGAGTTCGGAACCGTCCGGGATCAGTCTCCGGACAGTCCGGAGGCCCGTTCGCTTGTCCGGCGGCTACAGAAGCATATTACAGAACACTACTATACCTGTACCGATGAGATCCTTCTTTCGCTCGGCCGGATGTACGCTTCCGGCGGCGATTTCACCGAAAACATTGACCGGGCCGGCGGAATCGGGACGGCCGCATTCGTCTGTCTGGCGATTGAATCCGCTTTACGCGGATGACCGGATCCCGCTGAATTTCGCCCGCTGCCCGTCCCTTATCCGGGTTCCGGATTCACATCCGCGATTTGATCTCGCGCAGTTTCAGCGCCATTTCCTCATACTCCGCGTTCAGCCGCAGCGGATCGTCGCCTTTTTTCGGCTGGGACATGCGTGAAGCCAGCGCGGCCATTCGCATCTGCAGCGTGGAGATCTCGATTTTCACCTGTTCCGCTTCCCGATCCGCTTTTTCCCGTTCTTCAAGCTGGCAAAGCGTTCCGTCGAATGATTCGAGCCCGGCATTCTCAAGGCGGACGATCCTCGTCGCGATATTCGAAACAAAAGTGCGGTCATGGCTGACAAACAGGATCGTGCCCGCGTATTCCTGCAGCAGCTTTTCCAGAGCCTCCATCGTAAAAACATCCAGATGGTTCGTCGGTTCATCCAGCAGCAGGACATTCAGATCGGACACGAGCAGCTTGACCAGCGCCGTCTTGGCCCGTTCGCCGCCCGAAAGGACGCCGACAGGCTTGAACACATCCTCCCCGCGCAGATTTAGGCGCGCGAAAGTAGTCCGTACGGTGCTTTCATCTGTAACGGCGTCACAGATTGCGTTCTCCAGAGCGCTTTTGCTCAGGTCAAGAGCCAGGGTGTGATCCTGGTCAAACAAACCAATCCGGGCCGCGGGGTTGCGGCGGATCCTTCCTGTGAAAGAGATTCCCTCCGCGCAGGCTTTCTCATCCCGCAGCAGCCGCAACAGGGTTGATTTACCGCAGCCGTTCTCCCCCAGCAGCGCAGTCCGTCCGCCGGTCGGGACGCAAAGACTTCCGCCGTCGATCAGCGTGCGTCCGCCTGCACGGAGACGGATCCCGTCACAGCTCAGCGCGTTTCTCGCGCCGATTGGCGTCACTGTCCCGAAGTTCATACTGATATCGGGCAGATCCCGCGGACGTTCCTTTTTCTCCAGTTTATCCAGCCGTGTCTGCAAGGTACCCTTGGCACGGCTGACCCGGAAAACGGCGTTCGTCGCCTCGCGTGTATGCAGCCGGGCCTCGCTGTTTCCCATCCGGCTCGGGGCTTTTTTAATCTGCTGGCTCTTTTCAGCCATTTTCTGGATGGACGCCTGAATGCGGGCTTTTTCCTGACGGTATTTGTCATACTCGTCCTGCATGAAATTCCTGCGGCACTCCTGCTCGTTCCGCCAGGCGCTGTAGTTTCCCGAAAAATCGGTGATCTTCCCGTCCTCCAGCTGCCAGATCCGGGTACAGAGCAGGTCCAGCAGCGCCCGGTCATGGCTGACCAGAATCAGCGCACCCTTTCGCGCCTGCAGATATTTCTTCAGCAGCTCGATCCCCGCGGCATCCAGATCGGTGGTCGGTTCATCCGCAAAAAGAATGGATGTCTCTTCCGAGAATGCGGACGCGATTCTCCGGCGCGTCTGTTCCCCGCCCGAAAGAAAGGACGCGTCCTCTTCCGTGCGGAATTCCGATCTCAGCCTGTCGCTGATCGGCCCGTCAGTTCCGCCCATCTGCCGGATCATGGCATAGCTCCCGAAAATCCGGATCTGTCCCGCGTCCGCTTTCTCCTCGCCTGCGAGGATCCGGAGCAAAGTGCTTTTCCCCGCCCCGTTTTCACCGATCAGCCCGATCCGTTCGCCCTGACAGACGCAGATTCTGTCCAGATCGAGCAGCAGCCTCTGTCCGAGATTTTTCCGGATCCCGACAGCTTCCAGGATCAATTCGTGATTCATAAAAAAACGCCTCCGTTCTCAGCCGCGGAGGAGCCGTGTGTCAAAAAAGAAAATATGCCGTTCAGGGCAGCCTTCTTCAGCACGGTCCCACACGGCATAACAAACATACGCATCCCGGCCGTCAGCGCCGGACGCTGTTTCTTATCCCGTATGTCAACCGTTCATTCTCATGCTTCCGAAAATTCCTGCCTTTCCCTGAATGGACAGAGAATAACAGAAACGGAGGCGGAAGTCAATACCGCCTCCGGTCCCGGATCTTTACCGCTCACCGTTCATGCCGGCGAAGCTCGCCCGTTTTCTTCCCATCGGAACAGCAAAAAGGCCGTGATGATTGCAATACCAGCACAGAGTCCGGATTCCGGAGACTTTGAAACGCGCCTCCGCGTTCCCCTCCGGATAAAGTTTCACAATCTGATAGCCGTTCCAGGTAATCGCTGCGATAAAGGAAATATAATGACTTTTGCTCATTTCATGGGGCAGCGTGACATAAATCTCATCCTCTGCCGGTTCGATCCGCGGGGTGTGCGCTTCATCCGGCTCCTCCGCCTCCTGTGCCGGAAGCGTTAATCCGCAGCAGCTGATCATACTTTCGCCGACCGCGGTGATCACATTGCCGCAAACGGGACAGACATATATTCTGCACCGTTCCATGTTCGCACCGCGGTTCCGGTTCTGAATACATTCCCCGGCCAGCAGTTCTGTCGCGGATACGCCCAGCGCGGCAGCCAGCGGTTCGATCAGGGAAATATCGGGATACCCCTTCCCGGTTTCCCACTTGGACACAGTTTTGTCGCTCACAAACAGGATCCGGGCAAGATCTGCCTGATTCATGCCCTTCTCCTCCCGGAGCTGACGGATCATCGCACCTGTCGCGTAACGGTTCATAAGGATCTTTCCTCCCCTGACAAATCTCCGGAGCATGAAGCCCAGGCCGCTCCGTGCCGTTTCTGTTTCAGTCCGGATCAAGCATACCCCCGGAAACGGCGGTTGTCTATCCACGCAGCGTAGAGTCCCCGATGCCGGGAAACGAAAAAAACCGGCCTGCGCTTTCACGCCGGACCGGTCGGTATTCTTCAGTTTTCCGTCAGAAGCGTCCGGAGGACCTTCGCGGTCTGTCCGGCCACAGCCTCCACGCCTGCCGGCGTCAGATGGATGTGATCCTCTCCGATCATTTCGGCTTTCGCGGGAGAAACCACCGCATAAAGGTCATTGACCGACGCGTTTTCCTCGGCGGCCACTTTTTTCAGAATATCGTTGTACAGCAGAATATCTCCGTGATCGCCATGCATCGTGGGCGTCGTTGTCGCGATCACGATCGGCAGATCCGGCTTCCCGGTAATCTTCCGGAGCACCCGGCAGATCCGGTGACAGGTTTCCTCATACAGATCGAGCGGATAGAAGTGCCGGCCCTCCTGATAATCGTCCCCCATGTCCCACAGTCCGGCGTTCCATTGCACCAGATCCGGAGAGGGCATTCCCGGAAGCCAGAACCGCAGCGAATTGAGCGTATACCCGCTCCAGCGGCCGTTCTCCTCCGGTCCGCTGATTTCAGCGATATCGGCCAGCTTTTCTCTCACGGACTGTTGATACTGCATCCGGACGGAATCTCCCAGCAGAATGATCTGTTTCATGACTTTCCTCCCGCATCGCGCGTTCCGGCTGAACTGCCCTGCGTTTTCTTTCCGGAACAGTATATCATACTCCCGGGGGAAAATACATTGAAAAAACCCCGGAATCGCGTTTCTCCGTTACCGGATCGTATCTTTTCGGCGCAGCCTGTGATATAATCCGGGTGCTTTCAGCGGAAACTCTATGAATCCGGAGGACCCCGAATTGAAATTCTTCGAACGTCATCCGATGCTTGTCGATATCATCGCGATCTTCGGCTGCGCGGCTTCTTCCCTGATCATCCGTCAGTCCGACGCGCCTTCCGTGGTGCTTGCGACCTGGCGCCTGATCTGTACCGTTCTGCTGCTTTCACCCGTTGTCTGGGGCAAAAGAACATACCGCACAGAGCTGCTGACTCTTCCGAAGCGGACCGTACTGATGTCCGCCGTCAGCGGGATCTTTCTGGCGATCCATTTTGCGACATGGTTTGAATCTCTGAAGCATACCTCCATAGCCAGTTCCACCGTCCTGGTCTCCACGGAGGTGGTCTGGGTCGCCATCGGCTACTGCGTCTTCCTGAAAGGACGTCTGGAGGGAAAAGCCATTCTCGCCATCCTGGTTACGATGATCGGCAGCGCCCTCATCGCATTTTCCGATTCAAAGTCCGCCGGCAGCAACCTGTACGGGGATATTCTGGCGCTGGTTGCCGCTGTCGGCATCGCCGCCTATACGCTCCTGGGACGCGTGGTCCGCACCGGCACCAGCACAACGGTTTACACCTATATTGTCTACGCCTTCTGCGCCGCAACGCTCGGGCTGATCACATTCGTCACCGGTCAGCCCTTCACGGCCGGAGGATGGAAAACCGTTCTGATTGGTCTGATCCTCGCGCTTGTCTGCAATATTCTGGGGCATTCCGCCTACAGCTGGTGCCTGAAATACTTTTCCCCGGCCTTTGTTTCCGCCACCAAGCTGTGCCAGCCTGTCGTCGCCAGCGTCGCAGCCGTCTTTATGTTCGGGGAATATCCGGTCGCGATGCAGATCATCGGCGGCGTGATCGTCATCATCGGCGTGATTTATTATTCGGTCCTGGAGATCCGGAAAAACCGTTCCGGCATCCGGAACGCCTGACCGGCTTCGTATTTCCCGGCCAACTCCCGTCGCAAGGAGGCGTCCTCCCCTTATGAAAATTGCCGTAAGCGCCTGTCTGCTGGGTGAAAACTGCAAATACAACGGCGGAAACAACCGCAATGAAAAAGTCCTCCGCTATCTGGAAGGGCACACTGTGATCCCGGTCTGTCCCGAGGTCCTCGGCGGACTTCCGGTTCCGCGCGTCCCGGCTGAGATCGTGAACGGCACAGTCATGACCGGAGACAGGCGGAACGTCGATGACGCGTTCCGCCGCGGGGCTGAAATCGCGTTGAGGATCCTGAAGGAACAGGGGGCGGAACTGTGCATCCTGCAATCCCGGAGTCCCAGCTGCGGCGTCCGCGAGATCTATGACGGATCCTTCGCAGGCCGGAAAATCCCCGGTCAGGGGATTTTTGCCGCAGCAGTCCGGAACGCCGGCATCCCGGTCCTGGACGCAGAAGATCTCTGATCCGCATTCCCGCCGCTCCGCCCGCAGTCTGTGAAAAAATAGAAAAAATCTCTTTTCCTCTTGCGCCATTCTTTTCCCGCGGGTATCATAGTCCTAAAGGAAAATCCCATTTGACAGGAGGTTTTTTTATGTTGAAAAGCATTCTCGGTGTATCCGTTCCCTGCCAGGTCGGCATGATCACCGCCGATATCGAAAGCGCAAAGAAAAAATGGGCGGAATTCCTCGGCGTGGAGGAGCCCGAAGCCCGCTGGTGCGGCGAATACGCGATCTGCAAGACCGAATACCGCGGTCAGCCCGCGCCGGAGGCCAACAGCAAGCTGGCTTTCTTCGACCTTCCGAACATTCAGCTGGAGCTGATCGAACCGAACGCGGCGCAGTCCACCTGGCGCGATCATCTTGAAAAGCACGGCGACGGAATCCATCACTACGGCTATCAGGTCCCGGACATCCGGAAAGGGATCGACGCCATGAAAGCCGCCGGATACGAACTGGTCCAGTTCGGCTATTACGGAGACGCAAGCGGCGCCTACGCCTATTTTGACTGCACCGCGGCGATGGGCTGCTATATCGAGCTGCTCTACAGTTTTCCGAAGGAATAACCTGAAAAGAATTCTCTTCCCCGAAAAAAAGTGTTGACAAACACGTTTCCCCTGTGATAAAGTCCGCACAAACCTGATGAAAGGAGTGCGCGCCATGTTCGTCTGCCGGCTGAATGCTGAACGGAATAATATGCCTTCCATGCCTGTATCTGTATGGACGGTTCTTTCCCGTATGATTTCAGCCGGGCCGGATGAGGAGTAGCGTATTCCAGCGATATCAGATCCTCCGCCGTCACGGCGGAGGATTTTTTATATATCATCATATCCGTAAAGGAGGTTTTCCCCATGCACCACACCGGAACCAAAGTCCTGACCACCGACCGTCTGATCCTCCGCCCCTTCCGGCCGGAGGACGCGCCCGCCATGTACAATAACTGGGCCTGCGATCCGGAAGTCACAAAGTTTCTGACCTGGCCGCCGCATTCCTCCGCCGAAGTCACAGCGTCCCTGCTGACGGCCTGGGTCGGACACTACAGCGAACCGGAGTATTACAACTGGGCCATCACGCTGAAAGAAAAAGATGAGCCCATCGGTAATATTTCAGTGGTCGAG
The DNA here is from genome assembly GCA_937906775.1 of uncultured Clostridia bacterium. Lineage (GTDB taxonomy): Bacteria > Bacillota > Clostridia > Christensenellales > Aristaeellaceae > Aristaeella. The sequence goes on along the minus strand of CALCUD010000079.1, from coordinate 9,707 downwards.
ATCAAAGACAACGTATCCGAAGCCGTGATCGGCTACTGCATGAGCCGCTCCCTGTGGCGCCGGGGGATCATGCCGGAGGCGCTCTCCGCCGTCATGGATTATCTGTTTGACGTCGGTTTCCTGCGGATCGCCGCCGCCCACGATGTCAACAATCCGGCATCCGGCCGGGTCATGGAGAAAGCGGGAATGAAATACGAAGGCTGTCTGCGTCAGCACGGACGGAACAATCAGGGAATCGTGGACATCGTCATGCGGGCGGCATTACGGGACGAATATATGAAAGAGAAAGCCTTACAGAACGGATAAACCCCGCGGAAAAGCGGCGGTTTCCCGAAAAAAGGAGTTGAAAACCGTGAAGGAAATGGTCGATGAGATCCGCGCGCATTACAACGAGAATCCGAAATACGAATGGGACCGGCTGCAGAAAAGAAACACCGCCGAAAAGCAGATCACGGTCCGGATGATGGACCGGTTCATCAGGCCCGGCGACCGGATCCTGGACATCGGCGGCGGTCCGGGGCATTATTCCATCCACTGGGCACGAAAAGGCCACGATGTCACGCTGCTGGATCTGAGCGACGGAAACGTGCGTTTCGCGAAAAAGAAAGCGGCACAGTATAAAACCCGTATCACCGCAGTGCAGGGAAACGCGCTGGATCTTTCCCGCTTTCCGGACGAAAGCTTTGATATTGTGTTCCTGATGGGACCGCTCTATCATCTGATGGAAGAAAGTTCACGCCTGCAGGCCATCCGGGAAGCCAAACGGGTCCTCAAAAAGGATGGTTTCCTGTTCTGCTCCTTCATTCTGATGTTTGGCGGCGTGATCTACGGTATGCGCGAGATCCCCGAAACCCTGTTCATGGAAAAAGAAAAAACGTTCTATGAAATCGCCGCAAACGGGGAGGGCACGAGCATGTACAGTTTCACCTGGAGCTATATGACGACGGTCCGGGACGCAAAGGCACATTTCGGGTCCTTCGATGATCTGGAGCAGGTTTCCGTTTTCGGTCAGGAAAGCATTCTGGCCGCCTATCGGCCTATGCTGACCCAAATTCCCCGGAAGCTCCGGGAAGCCTGGTACGATTATGCGGTCCGCTACTGCGACAAAGAGGATTATCTGACCCACAGCGAACATCTGATGATCGTCAGCCGGAAGAAAGACTGATCCGAATGTCCGAAAGCGCTCCGTACCGGTCCGGTACGGAGCGCTTTTATCACTGTTTCATTCTGAAATCGGCTGACGTCACCTGCGCGCGGTGAAAACGCCGCTTATTTCAAAAGTCCTTTTTCATGCAGATCTTCGTAGATCTGCCGGTCCGCCGGCGGAAGGATATCCAGATCCGCCATGGTCATCCAGCGCAGTTCCTCCACCTCGGAGGACGGCGTCAGCCCGCCGCGGTAATCCGCGGTATAGCAGCTCAGCCGGACAACGGTTCCCTCCGGTTTACCGTGCGCCTGTCCCTCAAACACACCGTACAGTTTCACAGACTCCGGAAGGATCGCAACATTCAGTTCTTCCCTCACCTCACGGATCAGCGTTTCCGCGTCCGTTTCCCCGGGTTCACGCTTCCCTCCGGGAATATACCACGCCGCTTTGCCCGCGGAGCGGACGGCCAGGAGTTTCCCCTCCCGGATACAGATCCAGGTGATCCGGTCAATAACCGTCATGGCTGACCGCCTCCTTTGAAATGTATGCTACAGGGATATTATAGGATCCGCTTTTCCCGTTGACAAGACTCTTCCGGTGCGTTACATTCGTGACGGACATTATATCGGACAGAATCCATCAAACCGAAGAAGGCGAAGCTATGGAAAAGATCATCCATTCGCAGTTCCTGACAGAGCTGCGTTTTTCCGGAACGGAAGACCGGATTTCGGTCCCCGCAGGGCCGGAAAGCGTCCCCGGACTCCGTCTGACATCCTGCGTATTCACTCCCTGCCCTGTTTTTCAGACGGAAAGCAACGGGCAGGCGATGCAGTCCGTCACCACGGCAAACGGGGAAGTGACCTACGGCACCGGTCTCGGCAAACGCTTTGTCCGGATGACCCGGAAAGCGGTTCTTCAATTCAGTTACGCCGGTCATCCCCTGCTGTCCGGACTCGGTCAGCATGAAAACGGTATCCGGGATTATGCGGACCGGGAGGAAACGCTGGTCCCCCACAATATGAAAATCCCGGTGCCGTTTCTGATGTCCTCCGACGCCTGGGCCGTGTGGATCCGGGCGGATTGTCCCATGCGCTACGAGCCTCTCCCTTCCGGGTTCCGTTTTTCTCTCGAAGCAGCGGACGCGTTTTCGGTTTTCTTCTTTTCCGCGGATTCCTGCGCCGAAATTCTCAAAGCGTTCGTCCTGATGAACGGGAGACCGCTTCTTCCGCCCCGATGGGCCTTCGGCTATATCCAGTCGAAGGAAAGATACCGTTCTGCCGACGAACTGATCAGCACCGTCCGTGAATTCCGCAAACGTGACCTGCCGCTGGATTGTATCGTGCTTGACTGGATGAGCTGGAAAGACGGCTGCTGGGGAGACAAGACGCCGGATCCTGAGCGTTTCCCTTCCGTCCGCATGCTGACCGATAAATTGCACGCTCTGGGGGTCCGTCTGATGGTTTCCGTCTGGCCGAACATGAGCAAAGGGGACGACTGCGATGAATTCACAGCACGGGACCTGTTCCTGCCCGGCACGCAGATCTGCGATGCGTTCGATTCAGAAGCCCGGGATCTGTACTGGCGTCAATGCAGACGTTTCTGGATGGACGGCGGCGCCGACGCGCTCTGGTGCGACAGCTGTGAACCCATCACGGATCCGGACTGGTGCGGCCGGGAAAAACGGTCCGAGCAGGAGCGCTACCGTCTTCTGACAGATGCCTCCTCCGTCTGCATGGATCCCGCGAGATCCGTATCCTACGGTTCCGTCCACACAGCCGGGATCTCCTCCCGGTGGCAGCAGGATTTCCCGGAGAAACGCCCGATGATCCTTTCCCGCAGCGGAGGGGCCGACAGCGCCGCGAACGGCGTCATCCTGTGGTCCGGCGATATCTGCGCGCGCTGGGACGTTCTCCGGGCGCAGGTTACGGAAGCCATCCGTTCCTCTGACAGCGGACTGGCCTACTGGACGCTGGATATCGGCGCGTTCTTTGTTGCCCGGAACGATCCCTGGTTCTGCCGCGGGGATTATCCGGACGGTGTGAACGATTCCGCGTACCGGGAACTGTATATCCGTTGGTTCCAGTTCGGCGCGATGCTTCCTTTCTTCCGTTCCCACGGAACAGACACGCCGCGGGAACCGTGGCGCTTCGGTTCCGAAAACAGCCCGGAATACAAGGCGCTGAAGGATGCGCTGGCTCTCCGTTACCGGCTGATCCCCTATCTTTACTCCACCGCGTACCGGTGCCGGGTATCCGGTCTTCCCATGCTGCGCAGCCTGCTGGTTGCCTTCGGCGGAAAAAGCGCCGTATCCCGCTGTTCCGACGCATATATGCTGGGTGAAAGCCTTCTGATCAAACCCGTTACAGCGCCTTTGGACGCCGGCGGGAGGGTGACCGGAGTGTCCCTTCCGGAAGGTCCTCTCTGGTACGACCTGTTCACAGGAAGCGCCTATCCCGGCGGCGAAACCGTTCTGCAGGAAACGCCGCTGGACCGTTTCCCCCTGTTTGTCGCCGCGGGGTCTGTTCTTCCTCTGTCAGCCCCTGTCGTCTGTACCGATGATCTCACTGTACCGGCTTCCGCGCTGGAGATCTTCGCCGGACAGGACGGCCGGTTTGATCTGTATTTTGACGACGGAGACGGAAACGGATACCTGGACGGAGCATATTGCGTTATTCCCCTCATCTGGACGGAGCATACGCAAACGCTCCGCATGGAAGCATGCAGTGGCGCGATCCGTCCGGAATTTACAGTGAATCTGACGCTCCGTTTTCCTTCCGGACAAATACTCCGTAAAAATACCGTGTACCGTCCGGAAGGGATTCAGATAACCTTCTGACCGAACTTCACAAATAAACGGAAAGCCCGCCGGGATCCCCGTTATCTCCCGGCGGGCTTTTCATTCAGTTCAGATAAACCGCGATCGCTTCGAAATTCGCCTTCAGCTCCACCTTCAGCCGTCCGTTTTCAGTCCGGATCCGGTTCCCTTCGCTGCACAAAACCCGAAGGACTTTTTCCGCCGGTACGGGCAGGGATATCTCCGGAGGAATCTCCCCGCCGAAAGTATGGATCACCGCCAGCGTTTTCTCTCCCGCCGTCCGGACGATCGCCTGCCATCCTTCCGGATGCCGCCAGCTGGACGAAACCTGTCCGAAGAAAGCGGAAGTCCCGTCCCGGATGGCCGCGCTGACATCGCGGTAAAAGGAGATCGCGTTCTCCACCTGTTGCCACTGCTGCACGTTCAGACGGGTCACATCTCCGGAAAGGCACATCACGCCCAGGAAGGTATTCACCAGCGAATAGTTGATCCTTCGCGGCGTGTCCTCCGCCCGGAGAACTGCCCAGATCTGACTCTGCGCAGGCAGGATCAGCCGGTGGAGCTGCGCCGCGATGATCGGGATCTCCGCGCACTCATGCGCGTCCGAGAAAGAAGCCATATCGGATACAGCCATCAGGCTCGGTTCCAGACGGTGTCCGCCGGACGCGCAGTTTTCAATATAAAGTTCCGGAAGCAGCTCCCGGAGCCTGCGGAAGAACCGGACCGTTCCCTGCATGTTTTGACGGAGTCCTTCTCCCAGGCTGTCCGGATCGTCGCATCCGACGCCGATGCAGTCGTTATAGTCAATCTTGATGTATCCGAAACCGCACTTCTTCAGGAGTCCGGCCACCCGTTCCTCCAGATATTGCCGGATCTCCTCCTGCCGCATGTCCAGAAAACGCCGGTTATCGGTATCGATCACCGTTCCGCGGCGGGTCAGCAGTCTTTCCGGCTTATGAAAGATCTCCGACTTTGGCGCGCAGGTTTCCGGCTCAAACCACAAGCCCGGAACAAAGCCCGCCTCCCGGATCATATCCGCGGTCGCCTTCAGCCCCTCCGGGAAAATGTCGCCGTTGGGGATCCAGTCCCCGCCGCAGTCCGACCAGCCCGCGTCCTTCCTGCCGTACCAGCCCGCGTCGATCACGAGAAAATCGATATCCTTTCCTTTCAGGGATCCCACAATCTTCTCAAGGTTCTCATGGGTCGGATTTCCCCACGTCGTACAGTATTCGTTGAATAGAACGGGAAGCGCTTCATCCGCCCGGATCATATTTTCCCGCTGAATGCTCAGGATCCGCTGCGCGACCGCGTCCACGCCGCCCTTTCCGACCGTCAGATATGCCTCCGGCGTGTCGAAACTTTCCCCGGGGAGAACCGTTTTCGCCCAATGCCCGTAATCTTCATCCGGCAGGGAGGCCATCATGCTCAGACAGTCGTCCCTGCGCCGGATCTCCATCTGCCAGGAAGAGGGGCATGCCAGCTGCATGGCCCATGTGATCCCGCTCTCCCGGTCCTCCACCGCGGCAAAAGGAAAATAATCTCTGACCGGCATGGATCCGACCTGTCCGAATTTGACCAGCCGTAGCGCATGCCCTGTCCAGGATCGCTCGAGCATTGCTTCCTCGATCTTCTCGGATTGCAGCCGGCCCTCCGCGCTCCACATGCTTCTGGCCCTGTGCAGGTACAGGGCGCCGCTCGCGTCCCCGTCCGAAAACGGGGTGATCCCGCCGATATTCAGGCTGGAAAGCAGGTCCAGCGTCACCGGATACGCTGTCCGGTTTTCAAATCTCACCGAGACCCGAACCGCGGAAAGTCCCGCGTGCCACACAACTCTGTGCTGAACCGTCCGGCCGTCTGCGTCCGCGAGCTCTGTGACGACAGTATCTTCCTCTGTTCGCTGACTCCGGAAAAGCATCCTGTCCGTCGAAGCCGCTGTCGCCATCGTATGCCCGTTCCCGTAACCGTTCGGAAACTGATCGCCCCGCGCATGGATCTGCACCAGATTTTCCACGCTGAAAGACTTTTCCCGGATAAGATCCTTATCTGACAGTGGGACGATCCGCATGCCCATGCGCTGTTTGTCATCCAGCAGATACTGGACCAGCATGTCTCCCATTTCATAGCTGTTGTAAACCTTCATTCCGATCCCTCCCTGTTCTGCCGTCCGGTCATTTTCCGCTCCGCTGATCCGGGAGACTCCCTTCAAGTTTCAGCAGCGCGATCTTGTTTTCAATTCCTCCGCCGAATCCGGTCATGGACCCGTCCGCGCCGATCACCCGATGACAGGGGACCAGGATACAGATCGGATTCCGGCCGACCGCTCCGCCGACCGCCTGCGCGGAAACCCGGCTTCCGCCGCGGGCCGCCGCGATCTCCCGGGCGATCTCCCCGTAGCTTCGCGTCTCCCCGTAGGGGATTTTCAGCAGGATCTCCGTCACGGCCCTGCGGAAATCCGTCATCCCGTCCATCCGGATCCCGGGCAGAAATCCGGGATCTCGGCCGGAAAAGTACAGATCCAGCCATCTTTCAGTCTCCCGGAACACTCCGGGATCTCCCGCCGCCGTGGGAACCGGATTGCCCGTCCGTATGAAATCCAAAGCGGTCAGAAATTCTCCGTCGCCGGTCATGATCAGGTCGGAAAAAGCCGGCGGCGTCCGATAGATCTTATGGAAAACCGTGTTCATGCGCCCCGTCTCCGTTCTCATTCGCCGCCGGCGAGTTTCTCCCATTCCGCGTAAAGAGCCTCGATCTCCTTCTCCAGCGTCTCCTTCTCCTCCGTCAGGCGCTGAAGCTCGATATAGTCGCTGGCCACCGCTTCCATTTTCGCGTCATATTCCGCCAGCTGCTCCTCTTTGCCCGCAATCTCCCGTTCCGTCGCGTTCATCTTCCTTTCCCTCTTCGGGTCGCGCGAACCGGCGGCGGATTCCGGCTTCTGCGCAGGAATTTTTTCTTTTTCGGAGCCGCGGGTCCCTTTGTCCTCGGTTTTCCGCTCATTCAGCGCGCGGATCCGGCGGTACCGGTCATAATCGCAGTCCCGGTAATCCGTGAATCCCCGGTCCAGCTCCCAGACCCGGTTCGCAAACCTGCGAATAAAATACCGGTCATGGGATACAAACAGGAGCACGCCCTCAAAGTGAGAAACCGCCTCCTCAATCCATTCCCTGGATCTCAGATCCAGATGGTTGGTCGGTTCGTCCAGGATCAGCAGATTGGCGCGGTTCATCATGATCATGCACAGCTTCAGGCGCGCCTTCTCCCCGCCGGAAAGCTGGCTGACCGTCTTGAACTGATCCTCGCCGGAAAAGCGGAAAGTCCCCAGCCTGTTCCTGGCCTCTTGAGGGGAACAGGATGTTTCGTACAGCATCGTATCGATCAGCGTCCGCTCCGGATGGTCAAAAGTCACCTGCTGGGGCAGGTAGGCGATCCGGACGGAGGGTCCCAGACGGACAGAACCGGTATCCGGCGCCGTCTGACCCAGAATGATCTTCAGCAGGGTGGATTTCCCGGCGCCGTTCGGTCCGAGAACGGCCACCCGTTCCGCTCCGCCCCGGATCTGCGCGCTGACGCCGGAAAACAGTGTCTGTCCGTCAAATCCGCGCGCAATATCCCGAAGTTCCAGCACCACGTCGGCCCGGATGCTTTCAGATGAGAAATCCGCTTCCATCCGGGTCTCTTTCCGCGGTTTGTCGGTCTGCTGAACGCGTTCCACACGTTTTTCCATCGCCGCCGCCTTCTTGTGCAGCGCAGGATTGTCATACACGCTGCCCCAGGCTTTCAGCCGTGCGATCTGGAACTCCAGCTGCTTCACCTTAGCCTGTTCGCGGTTGTACTGCATCAGCTGCTGCTGATAGCGAAGCTCCCGTTCTTCCACATAATAGGAATAATTCCCGCTGTAGAATTCCGCTTTACCCTGACGGATCTCAATGATCCGCTGGGCCACCGCATCGAGGAAATACCGGTCATGGGAAATAACAAGAACGGTTCCCCTGAAATGAAGCAGATATTCCTCCAGCCATTCCAGAGATTCCACGTCCAGATGGTTGGTCGGTTCGTCCAGCAGCAGGATGTCCGTCTGCTCCATGATCATCCGGGCAAGGCACACCCGGGTCTGTTCTCCTCCGGACAATGTATTGAAGCGCTGCGCGCGCATCTCCGGCCCGATATGCAGACCGTTCGCGATCCGGGCCATTTCCGCCTTCCAGCCGTATCCGCCCCGGGTTTCAAACCGCCGCACCAGTTCATCGTAACGGGAAGCGGAAACCGATTCCATTTCCCGGTGCATCCGGTCCAGTTCCTCGCCGTCGGCGATCACGTCCGCATACGCCTGACGCAGAACATCCTCCACGGTATCCCCGGAGTTCGCGGTATTGATCTGTGCCACATACCCGATCCGTTTTCCGCCGGAGATCGAAACCGATCCCTTATCAGGAGTCAGTTCACCCGTCAGGATCCGGAACAGGGTCGTTTTACCCGCCCCGTTGTCCCCGAGGATCGCCACACGTTCGCCCGGATCGATCTGAAAGGAAACTCCGTCCAGGATCACCCGATCCTGCTCAAAGGATTTCGTGATACCGTTTACCAGAATATCCGCCATCTGTGTTCACTCCGAAAATCATCTGCTGAATTCGTCCGTTTTCGCCGGATCTCCCGCCGTCTGCCGGAGCAATCCCCTGCATCCATCCAGAATATCCCGGTACGCGGCTTCAAAATCGTCCGTATACCACGGATCGGCTACATCCCGTTCCTTTCCGGCATATGTCATCAGGAAACGGATTTTCTCTGCCCGCCGTGATCCGAACATTCTTTCCAGATTCCGGCGGTTGTTCCTGTCCATGATCACGATCAGGTCATTCTTCTCCATATCCTCGGCCGTGATCTGCCGTGCCCGGCGTCTTTCAAAAGGGATCCCCTTTTCCTGCAGCTTCCGCTTCGCCGGAGGATAGAGATCGTTTCCGATCTCCTCCCGGCTGGTCGCCGCGGAAGCGATCTCAAAATCCGCGGCCCTTCCTTCCTTTTTCACCAGATCCTTCAGGATAAATTCCGCCATCGGACTCCGGCATATACTGCCGTGGCAGATAAACAGGTAGTATTCCGAATTTTGTGTAAAAGGCACATAGAGGTATAAAACAGATCAAACAATCTCCTTCGCCTTCCGATATCCACAAAACACTCATTATCCTATTTCAACCGTAAGGATTTCTCTTGTTGGCCAGAATGCACACAAATGTAACCTTACTATTCTCCCCTGAAACGGCTCAAATGCCTTTGCTATGATAGGCAAAGCCTTCCATCTCCTGACTGCTTGCTGCAAACAGGGCTCTTGCGCGAGCCTGAATTTCTGCAATGTCTGCAGAAATCAGTTCACCCATCTCGCTTTTTATCTTTACGGAGGCAACGGCATGGCTGTCTTCTTTTCTTTCCGGAATCGCCTCACGGCAGAATTTATCCAGAAGATTCGCTTCCTTCGTATAAATCAGTTCGACAAGCTTAGCCCGATATTCCAACGCCCACGATTCGATGTTTTTCCAGCGTTTCATATCTTCCGCATGCTGTGCTTCATGCTTGAGAAGGGACACTCTGAATTTCTCGCTGTTCACGTCATATGCTTTTTCCACGCAGTTTATTGTGCCGTCCGGCGAGGCCCAACCTCCTGTACCTTTTTCTCCGAATGTCAGATAGTCCATCCAGCTTCGCATGATAAATCCCCGGAGCATATTGATACTGTATATACTCGTTGTTTCGGGA
>CALCUD010000078.1 GCA_937906775.1 uncultured Clostridia bacterium | reverse complement strand
TCGCTGGTGAATCAGGTACAGTTCCTTCTGCAGATGATCGTAGGCAGCGCGGGCGAGGGCGTGGTGGTTCTGGCTGCGCAGTACTGGGGCGCGAAAAACCGGGAACCCATCAAGCCCATCACCTCCATCGGGCTGAAAGTCGCTCTGGCGATCAGCCTTGCGTTCATGGCGGCGGCGTTTATCGCGCCGGAAGGCATTTTAAGGCTGCTGAGTCAGGAAGACGACGCGGTGGCGGAAGGCGTAAAATACATGCGCATCATCCGCTATACCTATCCGCTGTACGGTCTGAGCACGGTGATACTGGCTTCCATGCGTTCGGTGGAGAATGTGCGCGTGGGCTTCACGGTCATGCTGTCGTCGCTGTTTATCAATATGGGTCTGAACTACTGCCTGATTTTCGGGCATTTGGGCTTTCCCATGATGGGCGCGGAGGGAGCGGCGGTCGCCACCCTCGTCTCCCGCGCGTTTGAACTGATCGCGGCGACGGTTTACATGTTCCTAATCGACCGGAAGCTGCGCGTAAAGCCCCGCGAGCTTCTGAAAGCGGAACCGGCGCTTTGGCGCGACTATCGCAAGTACGCCACGCCCGTCATGCTCGCGGGCGCGTCGTGGGGAATGGCGATGTTCGTCCAGACCGCCATCATCGGTCGGATGGGCGAAAACGCCATTGCCGCCAACGCGGTAGCTTCGTCGCTGTTCGGCATGATTTCCGTGTTCGCTTACGGCGGAGGCAACGCTGCGGGCGTGATTACCGGAAAGCTCGTGGGCGAGGGCGACATGAAAAAGCTGCGCGAATACGTGCGCAGTATGCAGATTATGTTTCTTTTGACGGGCGTCGTGACTGGCTCTGTCCTGTTTGCGGTGCGCGAGCCGATTATCCGGCTTTACAGCCTTGAAATCGAGGAAACCAGAGAAATCGCGCGCCAGTTTATCGCCGTTTTGTCCGTTACCGTCGTTGGGTCGTCCTATCAGGCGCCTGCGCTCACCGGCATCGTGCGCGGCGGCGGGCATACGAAATTCGTGTTTTACAACGATCTCGTGTTCCAATGGGGCGTGGTAATCACCCTTTCGGCGCTGGCTCAGTTTGTGTGGCATCTTCCGCCCGTGTGGGTGTTTTTGTGCCTAAAGAGCGACCAGCTGCTCAAATGCGTCGTCGCGGTGTTTGAGGTGAACAGCTACCGCTGGATGCACAAGCTGACGCGATGAAATTGCTGATGAGAACTTCCACAGACACATAAGAATGTTTTTGACATAATAAACCCGTCGAAAAGGAATCATTGATCTTCTTCGACGGGTCACTTTTTACCCAGTCAAACTGGGATTTGTCACACTCTTTATTTTGCAAGGTAGATGCTTTCGTGAAGATCACGATAATAATCCATGAGCATTTCCAATGTTATCGGGACCTTATTTCCCTCAAGTTCCCGATAGATAAGCTGGGTCAAATTCAAAAGACCGGACCACAATTCTTCGCTGCTTTCGCCTGTCACAAAAGTACTCTTAATGGATGCACGTTCATTCGCCGGCAATCTGTCAATTTCATGGTTAATGACGCTTTCCAGCCTGTAACGATCACCTAATAGATCAATATATATCTTTCTGACGTATTCGAGTTCTCCGATTGCACGGAAGCCGTTTCCACGCCTAATAGCAACCGACGCATGCATCAGATGAGCCCAGACGGTATCGCATGCAAGCGCAATATCCTTCTTTTGCTTATCGGTAAACAGCACTTCGTCCATCCATTCTCTGGATTGAATCATCTTATCTTCGACAATGCCCGATTTGTCATACAGAACCTTGAACGCGGGTTTTCTGGCAGCGGCGCCTTCATACCCGCCATACCCGATATCGATCTCCAAAAGATCAGACAATAAAAAGATTTGGAGATGACTTGCTTCAACCTGTTTATAATATAATATTTCGTATTTCTCGGCAATCTTCTGTTGAATATAGTCCATTACTGATAGCATGGAATCGTTAGAATCCAACGCAACCACAAAATCAAGGTCTGACCTTGCATCATGATATCCGATTGCGCCGGAACCCACCTGAACCAGAGAAATGATTTTATCACATGCCCGCGCAGCAGACAGAATGTACTCAAAAGTTTTCTGCCTGTCCTGTTCATTGAAAATCCTATTCATAGTAATTCCCTCCTTATAACAAGCCAGAAGACGCAGGGACGGTTCTGCCGTCTTGCGGCATTAAATTCCTGACAACTTATATCTGCATGGCGGACTGGAATATTAAAATTTTCTCTTCCTTTCCCATCCCTTCACATCCTCCTATGTTATAATGATACCGTCAAATTCTGCGGACCGGAAACTCCGGTCCGTTTTGTTTTTATGCTCAGCACTTTGTTTTTTCTCTCGTTTTGTACGCCCTCCCCAAAGGGCAACAAAAAAACTCCGAACCCATTGAAACAACGTGTACGGAGCTAATGGAGCTGATGGCCGGATTCGAACCGGCGACCTCATCCTTACCAAGGATGCGCTCTACCGACTGAGCTACATCAGCGTGTCATCTTTCGACAACGGCGATATATTATCACACCAATTTCGAAATTGCAAGAGGAAATTCACGGATTTTTGGAGAAAATGATAAAGAATGTCATTGGAAGCCTGGAACGGATCGCAGGAGGACTTATGAACAACGAACTGCAACTGCCGGTTGAACTGCCGGATCATTTTGAATATACCGGGGCGGAGGGCCTTTCCTCCGCCGAGGCTGAGCGCCGGCTGAACGGCGGACAGGGAAACAGGGTCAGTGAGGATCAGGGGAAGACGCTCCGCGAGATCCTGCGGAGCAATATCCTGAATTTTTTTAATATTCTGAACTTCGCGCTGGGTCTGTGCCTGCTGCTGGTGGGAAGCTACAAAAACATGCTTTTCCTGATCATCGTGATCGCCAATACGCTGATCGGAACCGTGCAGGAGCTGCGCGCGCAGAAGACCATGCGGGAGCTGCAGCTGCTGAACATGCCGACGGCGGGCGTGATCCGTGACGGAAAGGAAACAACCTGCCGCGCGGAAGACCTGGTCAGAGGCGATCTGGTGATCCTGCGCGCCGGCGATCAGGTCGCGGCTGACGCCGTTGTGGTCGGCGGGAACGGCTCGGCCATGGAAAGCCTGCTGACCGGCGAGAGCGACGCCGTGCCGAAAACGGTGGGCACGTGGCTGTATTCCGGCTCCTATATCACCGAAGGGAAACTGACGGCGCAGCTGGTCTATGTCGCGGACGAAAGCTATGTGGGCCGTCTGACCCGGGAAGCGCGGAAGACCGCGCGGCCGAAGAGCATGCTGATGACCGAGCTGAACCGTCTGATCCGCCTGGACAGTATGCTGCTGATCCCGCTGGGCGTACTGCTGTTTCTGAAGCAGACTTTTCTGATGGGCAAGCCTCTGACCGAAACGGTCCCGTCTTCCGTCGCGGCGATGCTGGGGATGATCCCGGAAGGGCTGATCCTGCTGACGAGCATCGCGATGGCGGTCGGCGTGATCAAACTGGGCAGAAAACAGACGCTGGTGCAGGAACTGTGCGGGATCGAGACGCTTGCCCGCGTGGACGTCCTTTGCCTCGACAAGACCGGGACGATCACCAGCGGCGAGATGACCCTGGAGAAGATCATCGGCGTGGACGCGGATGAGGAGACCGTCCGGCAGGCACTGAGCCGTTTTCTCGGCGCTTTTGACGAAAAGAGCGGTACCCTGGACGCGATCCGGGAGCAGATCCCCGCGGGAACGGAGCTTCCGCGGGCGGTATTGCCTTTTTCCTCCAAACGCAAAAAGTCCGCGGCGTCCTTCGGGGACGGGACAACGCTGATCCTCGGCGCGCCGGAGTTTGTCCTGGCGGACCGCTATCCGGAGGAACTGCGCGGGCAGGTAGACGCAATCGCCGCGGAGGGACGCCGCGTAACGGTGATTGCCCGTGCGCGGGGCATTGTTTCTGAGGAGAACACCCCGCCCGTGACCGAGATCCTGGGCCTGTGCGTGATCGGGGACATGCTCCGCCCCGGCGCGGAGGATACGCTTCGTTACTTCCGCGAGCAGGGCGTGACGTTAAAGGTGATCTCCGGCGACAATCCGAGGACGGTGTCCGTGATCGCCCGGAAAGCCGGCCTGGAGGGCTGGGAGAACTGGGTCGACGCGACAATGCTGCGGACGGACGCGGATATCGCGGAGGCATGTGAAAAGTATACGATCTTCGGTCGCGTGACGCCGGCGCAGAAGAAATCGCTGGTCGAGGCGTTAAAGAAAAAGGGACACAGCGTCGCCATGACCGGCGACGGCGTCAACGATATTCCCGCGCTGAAGACGGCCGACTGCTCCATCGCAATGGCGGGAGGCGCGGACGCGGCGCGCCACGCGGCGCAGCTCACGCTGCTGAATTCGGATTTCGGCGTGATGCCGGAGATCGTGCTTGAGGGGCGGCGGGTGATCAACAACATCACGCGGGCCGCGAGCCTCTTCCTGACCAAAACGCTTTTCAGCTTCTTCCTGACGCTGCTGACGCTGGTTTTCCCGGCGGCCTATCCTTTCCAGCCGATCCATATGACGCTGGTCAGCAGCCTGACGGTCGGCCTGCCGGGCTTCTTCCTCGCGCTGGAACCGAGCACGGACAGGGTGCGCGGCAGCTTCCTGAAGACCGTTCTTTTCCGCGCGCTTCCGGGCGGACTGGCGGTCGCCCTGTGCGCGACGCTGGCCATGCTGATGTCCGGGCGGGGCTGGGAAGGGGCGCAGTGCTCCACTCTGGCGACCTTCCTCGCGGCGGTGGTCGGATTCACGGTTCTTCTGCGGACCTGCCTGCCGCTGAACAGGAGCCGGATCGTCATCCTGAGCCTGGTCGCGGCGGCGCTGACCGTTATTTCGCTGCTCGCGCTGACGGTACCCTTCATCGGGAACCTGTTGTCCCTGACCGCGTTCCCGGCAGAGGGGTGGTGGATCGGCGCGCTGCTTGCCGCGCTGGGCGTCGGCATCATTCTCGCGACGGCGGCGATCGTAAAACGCTTCCGGAATGATGAAACAGTTGCCAAAGCCTCCTGATAAGCTGTATGATATAAGGAGTGCAGTAACCCGGGAGGAAGGATGAACGGATGTTCGATTATGTCTGGCCGATGATGCTGCTGGTGATCAGCAATACGGTGTATCAGATCTGCTCCAAGAGCGTGCCCAAAGAGATGGACCCCTTTGCTTCTCTGACGGTGACCTACCTGATCGCGGCGGTTGCCTGCGGGATCCTCTACTTCTTTTTCAACCGGGGCGGCAATCTGCTCAGGGAGTATTCAAAGCTAAACTGGGCGCCCATCGTTCTCGGCGTTGTGATCATCGGGCTGGAGGTCGGATGGATCTATGCCTACAAGGCCGGATGGCCGGTCAGTACGGCTTTCGTGGTCCAGTCCGCGTTCCTGGCGTTCACGCTGCTGCTTGTCGGCTGGCTGCTGTTTAAGGAACAGATCTCCTGGTCCAAGGCGGTCGGGGTCCTGATCTGCATGGCCGGACTGTATTTCCTGAATAAGTAAGTAAACCGCGAGGCGGGGAAACGGGGATAAACGATATGAAAATGATCCGACGGTTGACGGTCCTGACGGCGGTCCTGGTTCTGGCCGCTTCCTGCTGTCTGGCCGAAACGAAGCTGGTCGATACGGTGAAGAGCGGGAAACTTTCCCGCCAGACCTGGACCGATGAAAACGGGAACACCGTGAACGGGCCGGACGGATATGCCTATACGGTATTCACCTACAGCAAGGGACAGGTCACGGAGCGCTATTTCACCGCGGACGATCAGCCTTTCCGGATGACCGGCGGCTATTACGGACGGATCATTTCCCGCGGCATGAAAAACCGCATTGAGGAGATCGTCTATCTGGATGAAAACGGGAAACAAGCCATGACGGACAGCGGATATGCCCGGGTGACGATGGCCTATACCTCCAAGGGCGATCTGACCCGGCTGAATTACTTCAACGCGGCGAACAAGCCCACGGTCAACACCGATCTGGGTTACGCGACGCTGGAGAACGAATACCGCGGCCGCACGCTGACCCGAAGCGCGTTCCTGGATGAAAACAGAAGGCCCGTTGACGCCGCCGCGGGCTACGCGGAGAAAACGGTCAGCGTGACCAAGAAAAACAATATCCGGGGGATCACCTACAAACACGCGAACGGGAAACCCGCGACCTGCGAGGAAGGCTGGTCCTCCTGCGACATCACGCTGGACAAGAAGGAACGTGAGACCGCCCGGAAATACTACGATGAAAACGGCAATCTGATCGCCGGAGCCGACGGCGTCGCCTGGGAAGAGAAAAAATACGAAAAGGACAACATCTATACGGTCACCGCGTATGACCTGAACGGCGCTCCCGTCGTGCGGCCGCAGGGCTGTACCGGTCTCCGGCTGGAGCTGGACAAAGAGGAGCGGATCGTCCGCGAAAGCTATCTGGACGCCGCGGGAAACCCTGTCCGCAACGCGGACGGCGCGGGCGCGACCCGCTTCGGCTACGACAGCGACGGAAGGCTGACGCAGGTTATTTATGAGGATCTGGACGGGAACGTCGCCCTGAACGGACAGGGGATCGCCGGCTATACCGATACGCTGGACGCGAACGGGTTCCTTGTTTCCCGGGTTTATCTCGGGGAAAACGGCGCCGCGAAGGAATGCCTGGAGGGCTGGAGCGAGATCCGCTATACCCGGGCCGCGGACGGAACGCTTACGCAGACTGCGTATTACCGGGTTGACGGAACCCAGGTGAAGTAAAGAGAACGCGGACCGGAGGGAGGTTTTCCATGAATCTGAAAAAGATGAAACCGCCGTACGCGATCACGGAGATCGATCCGTGGCTCAAACCCTATGACGGGGAGATCGCACTCCGGATGAACCGCTTTTTGAAGATCCGGAAGCGTCTGGCGGGAAACGCGGCCCGCCTGACGGATTTCGCGAACGGGCATTTGTATTACGGCTTTCACCGGACGGAGGACGGATGGTGCTTCCGGGAATGGCTCCCGGGAGCGGATCAGGTTTTCCTGACGGGCGATTTCAACGGCTGGAGCCGGGAGAGCTGTCCGCTGACGCGGGGCGAAAACGGCAACTGGGAGATCACCCTGGCCGGAAAGGACACGCTGAAGCACGGCCAGTATGCCAAGCTTTGGGTCGTCCGGAACGGGGAGGGTTTTGAACGCCTGCCGGCGTATACGATGTGGACCGGGATGGACGAGCGCTTCTGGAAGCTCTGCTGCCGGGTGTACGCGCCGGAGGAACCGTTCGCCTGGACGGATACGGAGCCGCTGCCCGCGCCGGACGCGCCCCTGATTTATGAGGCGCATGTCGGCATGGCGCAGGACAGGGAAGGGATCGGGACCTATCGCGAGTTCGCGGAGAATGTTCTTCCGAGGATCGCGGATCTCGGATACAACACAGTCCAGCTGATGGCGATCCAGGAGCATCCCTATTACGGATCCTTCGGCTATCAGGTGACCAATTTCTTCGCGCCGTCATGCCGCTTCGGCGATCCGCAGGATCTGAAATATCTGATCAACCGGGCCCATGAAATGGGGATCCGGGTCCTGCTGGACGTCGTACACAGCCACGCCTGCCCGAATGTCGGGGAGGGGCTGCAGCTGCAGGACGGAACGGACTGCCAGTATTTCCTCTCCGGCGGCGAGGGCTGGCATCCGGCCTGGGGAACGCGGCTGTTCAACTACGGCCGCCCGGAGACGCTGCACTTCCTGCTCAGCAATCTGAAATACTGGTTGGAGGAGTATCATTTTGACGGCTTCCGGTTCGACGGCGTGACGAGCATGATCTATCACGATCACGGACTCGGGTCCGCCTTTACGGACTACAGCATGTATTTCAACATGAATACCGACCTGGAGGCCATCGGCTATCTGCAGCTGGCCAACGAGCTGATCCACGAGGTGGACCCTTCCGTGACAACGGTGGCGGAGGATATGAGCGGGATGCCCGGCATGGCGCTGCCTGTGGAGCAGGGCGGGATCGGCTTCGATTACCGGCTCGGCATGGGCGAACCGGATTACTGGATCAAGCTGCTCAAGGACACCCGCGACGAGGACTGGTCCATGCAGGGCCTGTGGTACGAGATGACAACCCGACGCCCGAAGGAAAAGGTCATCGGCTACTGTGAAAGCCATGATCAGGCGTTGGTCGGGGATAAGACGCTGCTCTTCCGGATGGCGGACGCCGAGATGTATACCGGGATGAACAAGGATTACCGTTCCCTGACCATGGATCGGGCGATCGAACTGCACAAGATGATCCGGCTGTTTACGCTTTCGCTCGGCGGAAACGGATATCTGACGTTTATGGGAAATGAGTTCGGGCATCCGGAATGGATCGATTTCCCGCGGGAGGGCAACGGCTGGAGCTACCGCTACTGCCGCCGCCAGTGGAATCTGGTGGACAACGGATTCCTGAAATACGAATGGCTGAACGGGTTTGACCGGGCGATGATCGCGCTGGCGAAGGAGCACGGGATCGCCGCGGCGGAGGACGCCGAGAGCCTGTGGATCGATCCGGAGCGGAAGATCATCAGCTTCAGCCGGGGCGGACTGCTGTTTGTGTTCAACTTCCACAACAGTTATTCCGAGCAGGCGTTCTTCCTGCACGCGCATACGCTCGGACCGGGGAAATACCGGGTCTGCCTGAGCACGGACGAGGAGCGCTTCGGCGGTTCCGGACTGATCAGCCACGAGTGGGAATATATTCCGGAGGAGGTCCCGGGGAAGGGATTCGGCTTCACGGTCTATTCCCCCGCGCGGACCGCGATGGTGCTTGAAAAGATTACACCGGAGGAGTAAATGAACCGGCCGGAGACGCCGGATCAATCGGACAGAGGAGGAATCCCATTTATGCAGTTTACGGCGGAAAAGAACGCGCTGATCGCGAAGCGCGGCGGTGAAACCCTCCGGATTGAAGGATGGGGAAAGGATTCCCTGCGCGTCCGGGCGCATATGTATGACAGCCGGACGGACAATGACTGGGCGCTGACGGAAGAGCCGGAGGATGTATCCTGCACCGTCACGGTCGGCGAGGAGGATAACTGGAACGGCGACGGAACGGTCGGAAAGGTCCCCTGCGCGGAGATCGTCAACGGACGGATCCGGGCGACCGTGAACTTCGCCGGGGTCATCAGCTTTTACCGCGACGGGAAGCTGATTCTGCGCGAATACTATCGCAGCTACGGCGGGACGCTGGTGCCGCTGAGCCGCTGCCTGAAGATCGTGAACCGCGAGTGGAAGGGCAATATCGGGGCCAGCGAGTATACGCTGACCGTCCGTTTCGACGCCAATGAGGGCGAGAAGATCTACGGCATGGGTCAGTATCAGCAGCCGTATCTGGATCTGAAGGGGAATGTGCTGGAACTGGCGCACCGGAATTCCCAGATCAGCGTGCCGTTCATGGTCTCGAGCCTCGGCTACGGCCTCCTGTGGAACAATCCCGCGGTCGGCACGGTCGCCTTCGCGAAGAACCTGACCGAGTGGACGGCGAAAAGCACCCGCCAGATGGATTACTGGATCACCGCGGCGGACGGACCGAAGCAGATCCTGAAGAACTATACGGACGTCACCGGCCGCGCGCCGATGTTCCCGGAGGACCGGATGGGCCTGTGGCAGTGCAAGCTGCGCTACCGCACTCAGGAGGAGGTCCTGACCGTTGCCCGCACGTATCAGAAGGAAGGCATCAAAATCGATCAGATCGTGATCGACTTCTTCCACTGGACGGTTCAGGGCGACTGGAAGTTTGACACGAAGTACTGGCCGGATCCGAAGGCCATGGTGGATGAGCTGCATTCGATGGGGATCAGGGTCATCGTCTCGGTCTGGCCCAGCGTGGACCGGAAGAGCGAAAACTTCTATCCGATGATGGAACGCGGACTCCTGATCCGGACGGAGCGCGGCGCGGCGCAGACCTACGATTATCAGGGCGACTGCGTGGAGATCGATCCCTTCAACCCGGAAACGCGGGAATATGTCTGGAACGTCTGCAAAAAGAACTATGCGGATTACGGCATCGACGCCTTCTGGCTCGACAATTCCGAGCCGGATTACGGCGTGTACGATTTTGACAACTACCGCTACTCCGCCGGCCCCGCGCTGAGCTGCAGCAATATGTATCCGCAGATGTACAGCCGGATCTTCTATGACGAGATGAGCAAAACCGGCGAACCGGTCGTGAACCTGCTCCGCTGCGGCTGGGCGGGCAGCCAGAAGTACGGCAACGTGATCTGGTCCGGGGATATCCCGAGCACCTTTGAAAGCTTTGCGGAGCAGCTCCAGGCGGGCCTGAACATGGGCCTCGCGGGCATTCCGTGGTGGACGACGGACATCGGCGGCTTCATGACAGACGATGTGAACGATCCGGATTTCCGCCAGCTGCTGATCCGCTGGTATCAGTTCGCGGTCTATTCCGCCGTTCTCCGGATGCACGGGGACCGCGGTCCCTACAATATCCCGCCGCTGGACGACCGCGACTGGGGCGGCGGATATCTGCACACCGGCCAGCCGAACGAGCTCTGGAGCTACGGCGAGGATAATTACCGGATCATGAAGAAATATTATGATGTCCGGATCTCCCTGCATGATTATATCCGGGATCTGTACCGCGAAGCCTCCGAGACCGGCGCGCCGCTGATCCGGACGATGTTCTTCGAGTTCCCGGACGATCCGGCCTGCTGGGATCTGCAGGATCAGTACATGTTCGGCAGCGAATACCTTGTCGCGCCGATCCTGCACCTGAATGAGTTTGAACGGGATGTCTATCTCCCCGCGGGAAAGTGGGAGAATGTCAACACCGGTGAGATTCTGGACGGCGGAAAGACCGTCCGGGCCGCCGCTCCGATCGAGGAGATCCCGGTATTCAGAAAGCGCTAAGGAAAAGAAGCGGTAAAGCAATAAGAAATCGTCGGAGGCGGAATCTATGAATCATCAGAACAAACTGCTCAGACAGATCCTGGCGCTGGTCCTGTGCGCAATCCTGG
Source organism: uncultured Clostridia bacterium (assembly GCA_937906775.1). Lineage (GTDB taxonomy): Bacteria > Bacillota > Clostridia > Christensenellales > Aristaeellaceae > Aristaeella. Next base: position 11,346 of record CALCUD010000078.1, on the reverse strand, counting down.
CACTGACGCCTGTGATCGGCGCGCTGGCGAGCACGCTGGATTATCTGATCGAGCTGGTCACGCTGGACGACAATCCGACGGATAAAGAGCTGGAGGACGCCGCGTGGACGGCGCCGGACATTTCCATGCTGGCGGATCTGGCGGTCAAGGTGGATCAGATCATCGCCACGCTGACGGATGACATGACGGATTATGAAAAGGTCAAAGCCCTTCATGACTATGTCGTCAACAACGCGGATTATGATTATGAAGCCGCCTATGCGATGACTCCGCCCGGTCACTACGCTTCCGATGTTCTTCTGGACGGGTGCGGCGTCTGCCAGGCGTATGCCCATGCGCTGGATATCCTGCTTCATGTCGCCGGATTCAACACGGAATACAATTACGGCGAAAATCATATCTGGAATCTGGTCGAGATCGACGGGAGATGGTATAACATCGACGCGACCTGGGATGACAATAATGACGGGGATCCGTACACCCATAAAGGCGGAACATGGAATTACGCGTATTTCTGCATTACCAATGAGGCGCTGATCCAAACCGGTACAGCCCATCATGAATGTACCGATGGGCATAAATATACCGAGTATACCGAGATGGATGAATGTATCAAGATGGATGACAGGATCCCCAATCATGTCGTTTCCACCGGGTATGTGTACAATTATGCCTATCAGGAAGGCGAGCTGGACGAACGTCTGAATTCCGCAATCTCGGAGATCCAGGCCCGTCTGGACAAAGGCGAGACCTCCATCGCCGTCACCATGGATCCCAATATCTGGAATAATACGTTCGAGCTGGACGAATACGGAAATCTATATTCGACCGAGATTCCGAATTATACCGCCATCGCGGCGCTCAGGGATCATAACTGGATGCAGAACGGCCAGCGGGTGTATCTGGATATCTCCTATGATTCCCACAGCTGGACCATTCAGGCCAAGGTCGCACCCCGGCCTGTGGACGGGATCAAACTGTCTTCGGCCAAGCTGAAGATGACCGAGGGGGAGAAAGTGACGGTCACTCCGGTGATCACTCCGGCGGATGCCGCCAACAAAGCCGTGAAATGGTACAGCAACGATGAGCACGTTGTCACGGTCAGCAGCGCCGGCGTTGTGACCGCGGTCGGAGCGGGCAAGACGACGATCCGGTGCGTGGCGGATTCCAAGGCGCCGGACGGATCCTACGTATACGCGGACTGCAAGGTCACGGTCAAGAGCTGCGCCAGGCAGATCCTGCTTTCCGATACCTCCAAAACGCTGAAGGACGGAAAATCCTATACGCTTGGCGCTCTGGTCTATCCGCGCACCGCCAAGCAGGATGTGACCTGGGAAAGCAGCGATGAAAAGATCGCGACGGTCAATCAAAACGGCCGGGTCACCGCGAAGAAGCCGGGCAAGGCGGTGATCACCTGCCGGGCAACCGACGGAAGCGGTGTCAAAGCCAGATGTAAGATCACGGTCACCGCGGTCAAGGTCAAATCCTTCTCCGTGGTCAAGTCCGGATCGACCAGGAATCTGAAGGGCAAAACCGTCACCCTGAAGAAGGGTAAATCCATGACAATCAAGATCGCGAAACTGAAGCCGGCCAACGCGTCGAATCAGCGCGTGACCTTTAAGAGCAGCAATAAAAAGATCGCGTCCGTCTCCTCTTCCGGCGTGATCAAGGCCAGAAAGAAGGGAACCGTGACCATCACGGTCCAGAGCAAGGACAAGGGGTACAAGATCACCTTCAAGGTGAAAGTCAAATAATCATAATTCCGGCGGGAGCAATCCCGTCGGTTTTTTTCATAGAGTCGCGGTCTCGGATCTCGCTCTTCCGGCCCGGGCCCCCGCCCGCCGGCGTAACGGCGCGGTGATTTTGCCTCCGGCAAACCTCGCCGCGGCGACGGTCATAACGCGACGCTTTCGCCGTCGGCGAACCTCGTCGCGGTGCGAACGGCGCCAATCCAGTCTTCATCGCGCTCCTATATTACCTTCCACGCTCACAAGCTCGACGCCCTCGAGGATCTCCTCGAATCCGCGAACGGCAGACCCGTCCTGATCGCGTACTGGTTCCGGCACGATCTCGACCGGATCCGCGCCCGCTTCCCGCAGGCCCGCGAGATCCGCACCCCGCAGGACATCCGCGACTGGAACGCGGGGGAAATCCCGGTCGCGCTGATCCATCCGGCCGCCGCCGGCCACGGCCTGAACCTCCAGCAGGGCGGTTCGACGCTGATCTGGTTCGGCCTCACCTGGTCGCTGGAGCTGTATCAGCAGACGAACGCCCGCCTCTGGCGTCAGGGTCAGCGTTCCGGCACCGTTGTCATCCATCACATCCTCACGCGCGGCACCGTGGATGAAAGGATCCTGCAGGCTCTGAAAGGGAAGGACATGACCCAGACCGCGCTGCTGAACGCCGTCCGCGCTGAGCTTCCCGGATGCTGACCGCCGCCTCGCTCTTCGACGGCTCCGGCGCGTTCATGCTCGCGGCGAAGCGTGCCGGAATCCGTCCCGTCTGGTCCTCGGAGGTGAACTCCTATGCCCTCCGGGTTACTGCCGCCCGCTTTCCGCGCGTGAAACAGCTGGGCGATATCCGGCTCCTGAAAGGGGAGTCCGTCCCGCCGGTCGATGTGATCACCTTCGGCTCGCCCTGCCAGGATCTCTCCTCTGCCGGCGCGCAGTCCGGCATCCGCGGCTCCCGGTCCTCCCTGTTCTTTGAAGCTGTCCGGCTCATTAAGGAGATGAAAGCCCATTCCGAAAAACCCCGTTATCTCCTCTGGGAAAACGTCCCCGGCGCCCTGTCCGCGGGCCGGGGCGATTCCTTCCATCTGGTCCTGCGGACGCTATGCGGCCTCGCGGGCGAAGAACTGTCTGTTCCTGGACCTCCGCCGGGCGGATGGCCGCACGCCGGATGCGTCCTGGCGGACGGTTTCTCGCTTGCCTGGCGGATCCTCAACGCCGCTCTTTGGGGCCTCGCCCAGAACCGTCGCCGTCTCTTCCTTGCGGTCGATCTTGTCGGCGGAAGTGCCGGAGAAATATTATTTGCGGCCGGCGGGAGCGAAGCGACTGATCGCGCTCTCCGAGGCGCGGAACAACCCGATCCCGCCCGCGCTGCACCGCTGGCTTCTGTCCCGCTGATCCTTCCCCCGGAGGCGGAGACCTTCCTCGAAAGGAACAACCGTCTCACGCCCCACACGCAGGATAAGCTGCTGTCGCCCTCCGGCCTCGCCCGGACGCTCGTCGTCGGCGCCAAGGATACCGGTTCTGAAATGACCCGCACCCTGCTCCCTCACGGGGAGGATCTGATCATCCGCCGCCTGACCCCGGATGAATACCGCCGCCTGCAGGGCATGCCGGAGGACTGGGAGGCCGGTGTGAAGGGTTCCGATGCCGCCCGCTACCGCCTCTGGGCGAACGCCGTCCCGCTTCCCCTCGCCGAAGCCGTCCTGCGCGGGATCGTTCTGTCAGACGGTTCTCCATGACACGTTCCGCCGTTGTTCTCCCGGTCTCGGATCCATCCGTTCCGGACGTTGAGGCGCTTCCCGATATTCTTAATGCAAGGAGTTGATCTCTATATGTATACCCGCATCACCGAAGGGGATACCTGCTTCGCCCCGCCCGATACCGCTCCCTGGGAGCTGCTCTGCATCGCGATCGTCCGTCAGGCGGCGGATGATTACGAGTCCGCCCGCCGCACGCTTCGCAAGCGCCCGGATGATCCGGCCGCGGCGCACCTGCTCCGGGATACGTCCTCCTTCTTCCGCTCCGCCTGGTTTGAGAGGAAGGGGAGAAGTTCCTGCAAAAGCTCGAAACCCGTACCCTGAATAAATTCAAGGAGGAATACCGTCATGCCGTCATCCGCCTGTGTGCCTGAATCCGCTGCCGAAACCCGCCCGGTGGATCAGGCGTACCATTTCCTTTCCCGCGGCTTTCTTCTGAAGATTCAGCTGGACAATCATCTGGACCGCCTCCGCGCGATGAACGAAAACGCGTCCCGCATCACGTCCGTCATGAACGGGATGCCGCGCTCCGGCTCTCTTCCTCACGGGCTGGAGGATATGATCGCCCGCATCGTGGATTACGAGGCTTCGCTCGTCGATGAGATCCTCGATTTCCTGGATGCCCTCGACGAGATCCGGAAGGTCATCTTCCAGGTGCCGGATCAGAAGCACCGCCTCGTTCTGGAGCTCCGCTACCTGTCCTTCTAATCCTGGAATCAGATCGCGGCGAAGCTGTTCTACACCCGCCGCACCATGATGAACTACCACCGCGACGCCCTGCTCGAGGTCGCGGAGATCCTGGGGCTGTCTCAAAATGATCAGCAAAGATCATGAGAGGCAGCCCCTCTTCAATTGAGAAAATACAAACAGGAATCACGGAAACAGTGGTGCTGGAAATACAGATCCGAGCTTTCAGCTTATTTGTTTGGGAAAGACATGCATCATCGAGTCATAAACCGGCGGGAAAAGATACCGGAATCTTCAACCCTGTTCCCAAGCGACCTTTTTGGATTTTAAAATGGAGTCTGAGAATATTGATCGCTTTTTTTCTCTTGTCAACCCAAAGTCCCGAAAAGATATCCATGTCCCCACCAAAGGCAAAAAAACAGACTTTTCAGGCATCTGGATTTGGTGTATACTATTATTTGGTATGGTTTGTTGTCCCGCTCTTGTTATGCAAAGTGAGGTTTTGGATATGAAGATAAAGATCAAAGTATTTGCCTTGTTGACCGTGTTGCTGTGCGTGTTTGCCGTGTCCGCGCTGGCAGATATTGAAGGCGTCCAATTGTGGGAGGGCGGTCTGTATTACGCAAAAACCCCCTTACTGTATTCCTTCGACAACAAACCCGTTTACCTTGTTAAGGTTAATAGTACTGGAGATATGGTCGTCGATTACAACGATTATTATAGTGAGGATCAAAGACCTATTTCCGATTATGACATACCTGACGGTTGGCGCATACCCACCCAAACAGAAATGACATACCTGTTTGACACCGTCGACCATGTAACATCAATTAACATTGACAAAAACGACTCAATCAAATGTACCATTACCGGCAAAAACGGCAATACATTGACCTTAGATGCAACAGGTACTGTTCAAACTGAAAGTCAGTTGCAAAATCCAGACACCGAAGCCTGCTATGCCACTACCGGTCAATTCTTGTTTTTTGACAAAAATTCTTCTCCATACGAGCTTGTGCCTCAGTATTATGGCGGTCAAGTCATTCTGGTCAAGGATCCTACAGTAACCGTGACCTTCAATACCAACGGCGGCAGCGCGGTCGATCCCCAGACCTTTGATTACGGCAAGACCGCCACGAAGCCCGCTGATCCCACCCAAACCGGCATGACCTTCACCGGTTGGTTCACCGACGCGGACTGCACCAATGCTTATGACTTCTCCACGCCCGTAACGAAAAATACCACCCTCTATGCCGGTTGGGCAGCTGTGCCGGTGACCGTCACCTTCGAAAGCAACGGCGGCAGCGCGGTCGATCCTCAGACCTTTGATTACGGCAAGACCGCCACGAAGCCCGCTGATCCCACCCGGACCGGCATGACCTTCACCGGTTGGTTTACCGACGCGGACTGCACCAAGGCTTATGACTTCTCCACGCCCGTAACGAAAAATACCACCCTCTATGCCGGATGGTTAGCCGCGTCTCCGACACCCACTCCTACCCCCACTTCCACTCCTACTCCGGCTCCTACTCCTACTCCTACTCCGACTCTGACTCCTACTCCTACTCCGATTCCCACACCCACTCCTACCCCCACCTCCGAACCCGATCCGATCATCATCGAAGGTCAGAACAGCGAATGGTCCAAGGATTCGCAGTATGGCCTGAAGTTCCGTTCCGACGCCGACTATGAGCTCTTCATCCGCGTCGAAGTGGATGACAAGACCGTGGATCCCACCAACTACACCTCTGCTAGAGGTTCCACGGTCATCTTCCTGAAGCCCTCCTTCCTGCAGAGTTTGGCTGGAGGCAAGCATAAGCTGGCCATCGTCTCCGGCTACAAGAGCGGCGAAAAGAAAGCCATCACGTCCTTCACGATCAAGGTTCCCCCGCTGCCCCCCACCGGTGACAGCACACCCATAGCGCTGCTGACTCTCCTGTGCCTCGTATCCCTGGGAACAGTCGGCTTGATCCAGAAGAAGAAAAAGCATAATTAACAGCAATCGAAACGGGGCTGTCTCAAAATGATCTGAATAGATCACTTAGTGAGACAGCCCCTTTTTCACGCTATTTCCCATTCTTTCACATTCAGGTAAGAAATGCCCCGGTAATTGTAAATTGTATAAAGCAGACTGGAGCCAAGTCAATGCTGTAATAGTTAGTAAGCCCCGTCACTTGTGTACTTATTGTTTATATTCAGGCGGTATTTATACTTGTCGGTATCATCATTGCGATTATATCAATTGTCCTTCTTGTAAAGTATCTGATCAAAAAGAAAAACATATAAATAATACTCCGGCTACAAATATAAAGTTTTCTATTGATAATCTGCCGGATGTCAAAACGAAATTGTTTTCAAATAAAGTATATTGCCGTTCTTCATTGAAATGTCCTTTTGACAATAAATCATTAGTAGAAAATCGTGGTAAAATAGTTTTTGGATATAAATTCAAAAGGGCAATAATGGTATATTATTACGCATGTCCTTCTTGTCAACGATTATTTATGACGCCTACAGTTGTTAGGTCCCTAAAAAAATATAATTTTGCAATCTCTTTTGTTATGCCGCATGAATATATTCATAAACGTAATAAAAAGAACAAATCTGTTCAAAAGTAATGCGTTTGAGTAAATTATATCACTGTTTTGTGTCTTTTTATTTAGTTGTGTAGATATCAATCCCACCCTTCCGCCCTATTTGAGTCCCGCAACTCCTCGGGCCCACCGCCACCCGCGCGCTTCCCCCGGGCCGCCGGGCCCCCTGCGGCGGCGGAAAAGGCCTCTGCGTTTGCGCACCTTCATCCGCGATTCCGGAGGGGAATTCCGCCGGGACGCGGCGTTCCGCTGCGCCCGTCGGTGGATCCCCGGAATCGCGGCGGCGCGCTTCCCGCAAGGCCTGCGGTCCGTTCCGGCCCGCTCACCGCCGCGCGGGTCCGCAGTCCTGCGGGTGCGCGGTTCCTGTCTGTGCTCTTCCGGACATCCGCCCACGGCCCGGTTCCGACTGCGGGCGTGTGGTGCTTCGTGAGTATACCGCGCGCCCGATCCGGTACTTCTTTGAAGGTTGCAACTGCAAGTATCCCGTCCGCGTCCGCGCGCTTTCCGGCGATGCATATTATGAATGCTTCTTGACCTGTGCAGACTGCAGGTGAAGTTTATTTTTGTGTTTTCATCCAAGCCTTAATTGAAATAACGGGCGTAAAGATATATATAAAAAATCCCGCAGGAATTCCTGCGGGAAATGGATGGTTAATGCAATCAGTTATAGAGCCAGTCGAGATAGTCTGTGTATTGATAGTGATACCTGTTTTGTTTTGCATATTTTTCTGCGTATGAGTCACGTTCGACAGTCAGAATGAGTTCATCAGAACAAGCCGCGAAAGTAGATTTGCTTATATTTACTACACTTTTCGGGATCGTGATGGAAGTAAGGGATTCGCACCTCTGAAATGCATATTCCCCGATGCTGGTAACATTGTCCGGGATCGTGATGGAAGTGAGTGATTTGCAATAATAAAATGCATAATCCCCGATGCTGGTAATGCTGTCCGGGATCGTGATGGAAGTGAGTGATACGCAATAACTAAATGCATAATCCCCGATGCTGGTAACGCTGTCCGGGATCGTGATGGAAGTGAGTGATTCGCAAGAATTAAATGCAGAATCTCCGATGCTGGTAACGCTGTTCGGGATCGTGATGGAAGTGAGTGATTCGCAATGATTAAATGCACGATCCCCGATGCTGATAACGCTGTTCGGGATCGTGATGGAAGTGAGTGATTCGCAAAAATTAAATGCATAAACCCCGATGCTGGTAACGCTGTCCGAGATCGTGATGGAAGTGAGTGATTTGCAATTATAAAATGCAGAATCTCCGATGCTGGTAACGCTGTCCGGGATCGTGATGGAAGTGAGTGATTCGCAAAAATTAAATGCAGAATCCCCGATGCTGATAACGCTGTCCGGGATCGTGATGGAAGTGAGTGATTCGCAATAATTAAATGCACGATCCCCGATGCTGATAACGCTGTCCGGGATCGTGATGGAAGTGAGTGATTCGCAATAATTAAATGCATCATCTCCGATGCTGATAACGCTGTCCGGAATCGTGATGGAAGTAAGGGATTCGCAATGGTAGAATGCCGCATCCCCGATTGATGTGATTCCATAAGGTATTTCATAGCTATCCCTTGAAGAGTTATAGGGATAGCTGATGAGCTTTTTTTCTGCTTTATTGAACAGTGCGTTATCTATGACAGCAAAGTTCTGATTATCAGGACTAATCAATATTTTTACATTTGTAAAGATAAAAGGATTAATACCGATGGCAGTAACACTTTTCGGGATCGTAATGGAAGTGAGTGATTCGCAAAAATAAAATGCATAATCCCCGATGCTGGTAACGCTGTCCGGGATCGTGACGGAAGTAAGGGATTTACAATATTCAAATGCATTATTCCCAATGCTAACTACTTTTTTGTTATCTATTTTGTCAGGTATGATTATCTCGGCTTCTTTACCTTTATACTTACATATTTGTATCGTATCATCTTCCAGAATATAATAGTTATATTCGCTGCCTTCAATAAGTTGCTTCTCTGAATTTTCGTATTGTTCAGCTTGAATTGATGCGCAGATTGCCAAGGAGATCAATAGGATCATGCAAAATACAGAAATCAACGACTTTTTCATTTTCTTTTTTCTCCTTTAACATCGGTATCCAAAACCAATATTACTTCAGAACTATAGCAAATTCAAGTGTTTTATCATTTGCGATGCCTGATTGCTTTGTCTGCATCATACCGCTGGTTTATATTCTGTAACTTTTCCCTTCCTTTCACATCCTTTCACACCCCCGTATGATATAATGCTACCGTCGAAAACCATGCGGACCGGCTCACCCCGGTCCGTTTCTATTCATTATCTTCTTTTCAATAAGGCGCGGTGATTTCGCCTTTGGCAAACCTCGCCGCGCCGGCGACCGTATTGCGACGATTCGGCATAGCCGACCCCGTCGCAGATGTATTGGAGAATGTTATGTCCCGCCACTGCAAACCCTCCCGCGCGAAATCCCGCCGCGCACCGCCCGCCCGGAGTCCGTCCCGCAATCCTTCCTCCGTTGCGAGACTGCTCTCCGCGGCGGACGGCTATGCGAACGCCCTCGCGTCCCTTGGCGAGAATTCGCCGCTTTTGTCCTCCGGCACCTTCTTCCGCAACGGCCTCACCGCGAACACGGAGCTGCTCACGACGGCCTACCGGACGAACTGGATCGTGAAACGCATCATCGATATGCCGGCGGAGGACATGACCCGCGCGTGGTACCGCCTCTCCGCGGATCTCCCGGATGAAGCGCTCTCAAGACTCAAACGCCTGGAAGCCCGCCACTCAGTCCGGCAGGAGCTTGCCAACGCGATCCGCTGGGCGCGCCTCTACGGCGGAGCCATCGCCCTGATCGTGATCCGCGGGGAGGAGGATCTGCTGGATCAGCCCCTCGATCCGGACAGCCACCTCCCGGACAGCTTTCAGGGCCTGCTGGTCCTTGACCGCGCGCAGGGCATCGCCCCGTCGGCGGAGCTGGTCACGGATCTGGACGATTCCGACTTCGGCCTCCCGGCGTATTACGAGGCGGAGCTGACCCTCCCGACGGTCCGCACCGTCCGCATCCACCACTCCCGCGTTCTCCGTTTCGTCGGCCGGGAGCTCCCGTTCCGCGAAACGGAAGCGGAGAACGGCTGGGGCGCCAGCGAACTGGAGCACATCTGCCCCGGCGTTTAACCCGCGAGATTGCGACGGCCGCGCGCCCCAATGGCCCCGGGTCCGGTCCGCAGCGCCGCGCGGGACCCGCCTGGCCCAATCAGTACTGTCTCTACCTTCTGAGTCAGGGAAATGCCATTCGTGCATAAGTTAAAAAGAAGGGGGAATCTTCTGCCATCTGTCCCCGGTCCCACTCAGAAACATCCTTCACCGTCCCGCGGACATCTTCCTTTCAGGTCCCACGCCCGCACCTGCGCGTTCTCCAGCCTGCTCTTTCTCCGTACTGTTCTTGACAGGCACCTGTCCAAATGCTACTTTATCGACAGTTGTTGGTTTGCAGTTTTATATTTTTTTGATTCGGGAGGCGCGGGGATATGAAAAAGAAACTGTTGGCTGTAGGATTGTTGGCGGCTTTGATCTGCCTGATGATCGCTACCGCCGGGGCATTTCAGCGCCAAGCATGGCGGGACGGTGTTGCATATGTCTTGGATGATGAAACCGGATACGGATGGATTCAAAGCTACGGTTACGATGAATCCGATATGACACCGGATGTGACGATCCTTTCGGAGGTTGACGGATACAGGATTAATGCGATTACCGGTTGCGCATTTTACGGTTGCAACACGCTGGTAAACCTGACCATTCCGGACAGTATTACCCGTATTGAAGGGTCTGCATTCACTGGTTGCCATAACCTTTTAACTGTAAACCTTCCATCCTCTGTGACGTCTATCGAATCCGGAACTTTCGCTGAATGCACCAGCTTAAAAACCCTGACGATTCCGGCTAACATAAAAAGTATCGAAAAGGGGGTCTTCCAAGATTGCAGCAGCCTTACATCCATGACGATTCCGGACACGGTGACGAGTCTTGATACTGAAAGTTTATTCGCCGGCTGCACCAGTTTGAAAAGCGTGACATTCCCAAGCAGCGTGACAAGTCTCGGGTTCGGTACATTTATGGGCTGCAAAAGCCTGACAAGCTATACGGTCCCGAGTAAAATAAAAAGCTTTGGCAGAAATGCGTTCAGCAATTCCGGCCTGACATCCTTTACGATCCCGGATGGGTTTACCCGTATCGAAGATAATACGTTTTCCTATTGTGAAGACCTGAAAAGCATCTCAATTCCGTCCAGCGTGAATTACATCGGACCATATGCGTTTGAAGGCTGCGAAAACCTGACTTCCGTGACGATCCCCGCCGGTGTGACGGCCATTGAGTATGAGACGTTCGCTCATTGCTACTGTCTGACAGACGTCACTATCCCGAATACGGTGACGAATATCGGAGTAAACGCTTTCATCTGCTGCACCGGGTTAAAGAACATTGCGCTCCCGGGCAGCGTGAAAATTATTGACAATAATGCGTTTTGCAACTGTCGGAATCTGGAAAGCATCAACATCCCGAAAAGCGTAACAA
>CALCUD010000077.1 GCA_937906775.1 uncultured Clostridia bacterium | reverse complement strand
GCCATCCATTACCACATGATGTGCGACATGAGGACGCTGCCAGCAGAAAGGCAAGCCAGCATCAAGGCCAATAATCCTTTCTGGAAAACCATGAAAAGAAGGATCATGGGAATCTGCGCCAGGATGGAGGCAGCAAAGATCCATTCCCACCGGGTCGAATGCGCTCCCTTCAGGGATTCGATCATTACAGGAAGCGTTATATTTTCCTGTACAGCACCGAGGATGACCTTGGCTGAAAAGAATTCTTCCCATGTGCCCTGTAAGCAGAAAATTGCAAGTGTTCCTATGGACGGAAGAGCTAACGGCAGCATTACCTTGAAGAAAGTAGTCAGATGGCCTCCGCCATCGATCCTGACCGCTTCTTCCAGCTCCTTCGGTAAGGCAGCCATATGACCGCGAAGAAAGAATGTGTTGCCGCAAACGCCGGTCCCCACATACAGAAGAATCAGCCCTTGTTTAGTTCCTACAAGACCGCTGGCTGAGGTTCCTATGTGCTGCAGGACCATAAACTGTGGAATGATTCCCAAAAATCCAGGAAGCATCAGGGTGAACAGATAAATCTTAAATAATACTTCCCGTCCCCAGAAATCAATCCGTCCGAATCCATATGCGGACAATGAAGAAATCAGGACAGTAAACAGTACTGTGACCAGCGTGATTTCAACACTGTTGAGTATGCTTCTGGGTAATGTTGACTGACTCAGTACATGTTCATACGCCGAGAAATTGATCCTACTCGGGAACAAATGAGGGGGATTGGGCAATACATAGCTGAATTCCTCAAAAGAATTGCATATCATGAACCAGAACGGAAGGATAAAGATGCAGACCGAAAGAAGCAGGAACAGGACTTTCAGGCAGTGTTTCACATATTTCATGCCTCTTTACCTCCTTCTGTACGGAATATCTTGTTCATTACCACCGTTGTGACCAGTACAAGCGCGGCTGTGATCAGCCCGATGGCCGCGCCTTGACCGAATTCAAACAGATTGAAGGCTTTATCATACAGCAGGTATTGCAGAACACTGGTTGTTCCACGAGGATTGCCGCTTGTCAGCATCATGACCTGGATGAAAACACCAAACGCGCCGATAACCATATTGACAAGGACATAGAATGTTGTACTTTTCAGCATAGGGATGGTTATATACCAGAATTGCTGAACAGGACCAGCGCCTTCAATGGAGCTTGCTTCATACAGATCGTTGTTGATTCCTTGCAAACCGGCAAGATAAATGATCATGGCCCAACCGATGTTTTTCCAGATACCCAGCAGCCAAATTACTGCGTTGGCTGTCCATGTGCGCTGCAACCAGGGCACATAGGCATCCATGATGTGAAAGACGTCTTTCAAAAGATAATTGACCAGACCGGCTCCACCGGCATTGAACATATAGGAAAACACATTACCTACTACAACCCAGCTCGTGATGACCGGAAGATAGAAGCATGTCCTGAAGAAAACGCCGCCATGCTTCAGCCGGTTGATCATCACGGCGAAGATCAGTCCGAATAGCATTATGAATGGGGTTGTAACCACAGCGTACAGGAAATTGTTGCGGATCGCGAGGCCGAGTTTATCTCCACGCTCGGTGAACAATGCTTTGAAGTTATCTGTGCCGATCCAGGTCATAGTACGATTCACGATGTCATATTTTGAAAAACTGATTCTGATATTGAACAACATTGGATAGAGAGTGAAAACACATACCAGAAGCAAGCCCGGCAAAATGAAAAATGCAGCGAGTTCGAGATTATGGATCCGTGTTCGACGCAGACTCTTCTTTTCATTTTTCATAATGTATTCAATACCTGTATACTGTGCCATAGCTACCTCCTGCTTTAGAAAGATGAATGGGGGACGGAGTGACTCCATCCCCCGGATACCGAATTACTTGGCCAGCTCTTCATCAATCAGCCCGGCAGTCATGGTCAGGGTTTCCTGAACATCTGCACCCTCCAGGAAGATCATGTTCATAGCATCGGACCAAAGCTGTTCAACGGTGGAAGCCTGAGGAGTCGGGATGCGGCTCTGCGCGGATTCCAACTGCTGCATGTAAACGCTCCATTTAACGTCATTTTTGACAGCGTCATTTTCAACCAGACTCTTCAGGGTCGGGATAACGCCCACTTCCAGGAGCTTCAACTGAACTTCTTCACTGAGCATGAATTTGACAAACTCAAAGGCGGCATCTTTCTTTTCGCTTCCGGAGAAGATAACAATGTTTTCACCGCCGACGACAGAAGCAGACTGTCCGTTCCAGGTGGGGACAGTGGCGGGAATGACTGTCTCAGAGAAAGGATACCAGGGACCTTCCAGGAACATGGCATACTGTGAATTGATACCATCCCAGGCATCGGGCGTTCCATCCACATCGCGGATGGTAAAGATGCCTTCATCATGAAGCTGCATGATGGTTTTGACAGCATTGATACTGGCTTCGCTGTCCAGCCAGCCGGTGGCCTTGGTGAATCCTTCGTCGGTCACAACGCCGCCGAACAGCCAGAACCAGGGATACAGATCCCAGTCGCCGACACCGGAAACATTGATCTTGTATTCACCGTTTGCGTTGGCACGGCAAGCTTCAACCAGTTCTTCCATTGTAGCGGGGATGGTATCCAGACCCAGGGACTTCAGGACTTCAGTGTTGACAACAGCTGCCTTGCAGTTGGTGTTCAGAGGAAGTCCGTAGTAGTGTCCGTTCCACAGGTTGGTGGAAAGAGGACCATCCAGCACAGCGTCCTTCAGTTCGGCGAAGCCTTCGATTTCATCCATGGGCACGATACCGCCAAGCTTTGCGTAGGCACTGGTCTTGGTGATGTCTACACGGGCGACATCCGGAACCACACCGGTGCCCAGCGCTGTGACCAGCATCTGATTGAAATCTCCGCTCTGACGTACAGCATTCACTTTGATTCCGGGATGGCTTTCTTCGAACAGGGGAATGATCACTTCGTCAATGATCGGAGTTTCCTGGTCACCGTAGGTATGCCAGAAGGTGATAGTCACATCTTCTGCCATAGCTGCTGTCAGCAGACTCAGGCTCAGTACCAGACACAGAAACAGGGATACGATCTTTTTCATGTTTTTGCCCTCCGTTTTTTATTATCTTTCATGCGCATCAGCGCAGAAAAACCATATTCCAGTATTCAAGTTCTTCCATAATGAACTGTATATATCTGCCACCTTTATCATGGGCTACGGAGTAACTCATAACTGCAGGGATCGGTTCGGAACGGTCGGGACTGGCAAGATACACAGCATTGATTTCCCGCTTTGTATAGATCTTTACCGGCAGTCTGCTTTGCTTTTGCGGGACTACTTTATGCTGCTCCACGTCACGCCATTCATTGTCTGTCCCGGTCAGGTTGATAAAGTGATGAATCTCATATTCGGAATCAGCCATACAAAAATGCCAGACAGTATTGGCGGTACCGTTTTCCGAAACGGGCAGGCCGGATATCGTTACAGAAACCTGCAACGGTTTCTGTCCGTCACGTAGCAGATTCTCATAAGCTGTAATAAAGTCATACATGCGTTGAACTGCCTGCTGAGTAGCAAGTGTCATCTTTTTGTGGCGGTCGTCGGGGAAATACTCATTGGAGAGCATTCCATCACCATTACCCAATTCAATTCTGGAACCACCTGAAGCGAAGACGACACTGTCCATCAGCCGGACCGCAGGTTCATTGAAATACGCTGCCGGATTTTTATAATTGATATACCCAGCCACAATGAGCGATTTTCCTTCACTTTGTGAGGCTGCATTGATAATGGCGCGATGAATACTGTAATAGTTGTCATACAGTTCACCGCGGTCGTCCCGATCCCAGGGCCAGAACTCGGTATAAAGTACATCTGTATTACTGTGGTTGACATTTTCTATACCCTGAGCTCCCACCGGATTGAACGACAGGTATCCCGGTGTGATAGCTTCTTTGGCTGCATTCAGAAATTGCGTATAGCAATCCTTTACACAATGAATCGCTTTTCCATTCGTGTCATATCCCAAGGGATTTCCATCGGCTGTAGTCATGGGACCCATTTCACCGATCGTATCGCCATGCCAACCGTCAAAACCAAGTTGCTCCAGCACTTCCTTTTCTTTGGCGAAGATATATGTTTGCCAGTTGACGTTCAGCGGATTGAAATACTGCAGAATCCCGACCGGTCCCAATTCGGCATTCATATCACAGGTAAAGTCTGTCCCGTCTTTTTTGATCAGTTTCCATTCAGGAGATACACCGCTTTGATCAGTCAGATAAGTCATGTTGGCGGCATAAATCATGTTGTAAGCCATGCAACTCATACCGGCTTCATGAGCAGACCGGAGATAAGCACGGAGGATGCTGCCATTGATCTTTCTGCCGGACCAGTCATTCCATTCGCGAAGATCCGGCGGTGTTGGAATATGGTGCCGGTATTGCCAGTCATAGAATTGTAGTCCGTTCAGATGATATCTACAGAGCTGACGGATTTTTGCCTTTGAATCAACGGAATCTGTATAATCCCAGATATATCCGTATCGAGGGAAACGCGTCCAACTATCGGAACAGTCGATGGCTGTAAAGGCTTTGTCAGTGACGGTACCTGAATCATCAAGCACTTCAATCTGAAGCAGATAGCCCTGATTTGCTTTTTCCGGGAGAGAAAACGAGAACGTTTGATCATGACGATCAGCCTCTGACTCAGCAATTTTCTTTTCTGCCTGATACAGACTCAGACGCAGCCTGACACTCTGTTGCTCAAGATCTGTATGGCAACGAACCAGGTTGCCGGGATGATAGATTCCTCTGTCAGTCTCAATTCTCATGTGACAGCTCCTTTAGCCAAAATCAAAAGCGATGATATTCTCCGTTAGTGAAAGAATATCATCGCAATCCTTATACCACAATATGTTATGCGCATAACCTTTTGGCTGCGCCTGTTTATTTTTTATCAATCAGAATCCTGATACTTTTCCCATGTACTGTACGAGTATTCTGAACAATGCTGACCGGCTGCTTCTGCTGTCCCTGCAGGATACCGATCATAGCCTTAACGGCGGCTTCGGCCTTTTTTGTCACATCCTGATGTACAGTGGTCAGTCTCGGACGGATCACATGCGCCAATATGTTGTCATCGAACCCGGTGACGGATATATCATTCGGGACGGAGAAACCATGGTCTGTCAGATAGTCTATTGCTTCCACAGCATAATAATCCGAGATGAAAACCCATACGGTTTCATTCTCGACACCAATTCGCTGTGTCAGGGTTCTCAGATCCTGTTCCCGGAGTTTCCGGTCTTTGGAGATCATAAAATACCGCTGCTCACTCCATTCGATTCCGGCTTGTTCAAGAGCAGCAATGTGTCCTTGCAATCTCCTGGCATCAACGCCCCACAGAGTTGGCTGATCACCGATAAAGAGCATGTTTCGATGCCCCTGCTTCAGCAGGTATCGTGTCAGTTGATACATTCCGCGCTGATCATTCAAACCAATGTTGTTATATTGTTCTCCTTCATCAAAATAGCAGTCTACAAACATAATGGGCTTTTGGGAGACACTGACCAACTCACGGCATTGATTCGCCTGCAGACCCATTACGATCAAACCGTCAGCGTTCCAGGTCTGGGCAATTCTGTGGATTTCATTGGCATTTTGTGCCGCGTGCAGCATCATATAGTATCCTTCAGTACGGATGGCATTTTCCAGAGCAGCGACCATCTGACTGACAAAAGGATCCTGCAGGGCAAACTTTTCTTCTCTGTTCGGGTAGTTGGTGATCACACCAATGATCGAGCTGTCTCCCTGTGCCAGCATTCGCGCGCCCATGTTGGGAATATACTGGTATTCCTCCAGCTGTTTGCGAATGATCTCAGCTGTTTCCGGAGACATTTTCTTCAGATGTCCATGAATCACATTGGAGACTGTAGCTGTCGAAACATTCAGGGCTTCCGCGATTTCTTTGATCGTCATAACATATTCTCCGTGTTGTATTGGATGGAATGAAAGCTCACTCTGTGCTGCCTGCCGATTGAAAAGACCAGCGTGTATTTATAGATTAGCACGGAGATGGATCACAATCAATAAGCGAGATTTGTTCGATGATCACTGTTTCATTTATAGAAAAAACTGACCACCGTTTGTTTGGTAGTCAGTTTCTCTCTTTTGATTTACTGTCAACCTTTGACACTGCCGGCAGTCAGACCCTGAACAAAGAATTTCTGGTAGCCATCCAGCAAGAGTAAAAATAACCGTCAAATGATTACTTTGCTGTACCACACTGAGAGCATTTTTTACTAAACAATCCCTTGAATGTTCCACCACACTTAGGACATAACCCTTGGCTTTTCCACTGCTCTATAACCTTTCCAGAAGTGTACTGATTTATCATTCTGACTAATCGTCCACAAGTATAGCCAGCGTGAAGCCAAATAGCAACTCCTTTCCCATTGTTGCTAACAATAAAAAGAATAAACAAAGCATATGGAATAGAGTGCTCCGTAGTATATAAGGCCCCCTTAACAAAAGGATTTAACTCACCTGAGCATTTCTGCTAACAATGACGAACGCCGGTCAACGGAGGATGCCGCCAATGTTGGCAGTTGCCAACATTCTGCTAACACCAACCGGGATTTGCGGAGATTACCGAGGGTTTAACGAGCAGAGTGATTCGTTAGAAAAGCCCGAATTTAGGCGCTTTGCAGCACTTCAAAGGACAGCCCGGAACAAGCCTAAAACGAACTCCTAAGAAAAAGGCAACCTATCACCTGAGTAAGAATTCCGAAACCGGTCCGGAGTTCGAGTCTCGCCGGGTGTAAATGCCCATTTCGGACAGGTCCGTAAATCGAACCTTCCGCCATCGTTAGAAGCCAGCTAATCACAGCTAACGAAATCGTTAGAAATCGTTAGATAGTCTCCTCCACGAAACCACGCAAACCCTTGATTTTCCTTACTTGGTCCTGTAGCTCAGCAGGATAGAGCATTCGCCTCCTAAGCGAAAGGCCGCGCGTTCGAATCGCGCCAGGATCGCCAAAAGGCTACCATTTTTGACATCATAGTCGAAATGGTAGCCTCATTTTTTATGCCATTTTTTGACCGGTTTCCAGCTAATGCGATTAGCTGGCCAGCTAATAAAAACGTCCTCAGCTAATCGGAAATCCGAGCAAGCAGAAATTTTCAGCTAATTTGGGTGGAAGGCACGATTTTCTGATGGTGGTAGGTCATATAGCCTTTCGGATGCTTATACGCACTTTATGCACCCAAACATCGATATTCCGGGGTATTTAAGCAGCATTTGACTGCTTATCATCTTTTCCTCAGTTATCACATCTGTACATAAATAGCTGTCTCACAAACCTCACCCCAGCTAACGCGATTAGCTGTAATCATGAATCCAGTTAGTCAGCTAATATCAACCACCATTATTAGCTGACAAACTCTGAAGCAATTGCTCCATTCCCATTCTTCTGGTTAGGTCACCTAGACTTTTGTCGTATTCAGCCTTCGTGATAGCGTTCCGTTCAAGGAATTTATCTAGCAAATCCTTCTGTTGAAGATAGAGCCGTTTCTTCTTTGTTTCTGATGATAAACCTGACCACTCAGATTGTTCCATTTTGATCTCCTGTTCATCATTTAGTATTTGCTCAATGATCCGAGTATTTTTTCGTATTCTTCTCTTTTTGTGTCCATAGCTTTATCGGCTTCTGCTGTTGCATGTTTTTCAATCCATTTATTGATGATTTCTTTCTTTCCACAAATCAAATCAAAGAAACCGTATAGTTCAAAGAGACCAGATACAATAGCCGCAGCAAGGCCGAATGAAGTATTACCAATAATTGAAATAACAATGCAAGCAATAGACACGATGAGCAATAGCCCAAGAATAACAAAAGAAATATTCCTCCATTTTGAAAATACTAAGTCGTGTGTTTCAGAACCGATTTTTTGGATTTCATCCAAAGCCTTTTTCACTGCTTTTAATCGTTCACCTTTCTCTTTTATATATGCTTCATACTGCAGTTTGGTGGCATTTCTTTCTTCTCCAATGTATTGTTCTTTCAATCTGTCACGCAGATCAATGATAGTATCATCACGAATTCTGGAAGGATCCCCTTGAGAATCTTCCATAATTTGTCGTTTGCAAAACAGATCAGTACGAATAATTGCTGCTTCTTCATCGGTAATACTTCCACCTGCTTGCAATTTTTCAATAGCTCCATAGAAACTATTGAGGAACTGACTGTTGGGTTCAATAGATGCAAGTGCATTTTCAATTAATCGGTGCTTCGGGTAGTTTTGATGTGAATCATAGTTTTTTAGCCATAGAACGGCTGATATATATGCTTCACTCATTACCGCAGGAATACATTCACCGATATTCTGATTCAAAAATTTGCTAGCAGTATTACAATAACGAATATTGGAACTAACAAAAATATATTTTGCTTTTTCTAATTCAACCGGTTTGCTTCCATTTCGCAAGCGCATTATTGCTGCTACACTATTGACGTCATTTTGTGCCGCTTTCTTCTCATTTCTTCCCTTATAGCGAATTTGATCAATCAAGATTTCCTCTAATCCAGTCTCATCAATAAGTGCTTCTTGGTTGAGTGATTCCTCATATGATGGTGTATCAACAATTTTAATACCAAGCCCCTGAACACGTTGTTTCAGCAATGAAAGATAGGAATCGATGTCATTGATTGTAAAGTTCATTTCATCAAACAATTCAAGTGTATTGGGAGCATTATAATTTGAAGGATACTGTTTACAATACTTATATGCAGAAATAACATCAACAATTTCTTGATAGTTATGAGTAAAACAATATAAAGAAGAACCAGACGATTTAAGCATCGACAGGAATTCAATAGCACATTCTTTTGCCTGTTTAAGGTGAAGCCCTAAAGCATCAATGATTATTCGGGTATCTATATAACATGAAAAGTTCTTTAATTTACCTCCTATTGTTGGTGCATTTGGAGCCTGATATGAAATAGCCGTTGACATAAAAAAGCCCCGCACCATTTCAACAAGATCCCCGCGGCCGGATTCCATCAGTTCCTGCGCCATCGCCTCGGCGTCAATCGTGCTCCTGACGTGATTGTTGGCGTCATTCAGCACCGACTTGAAGTCCGTCAGCTCACGCCGTCCGAGACGGCTGACGAGATTCGCGGGCATCCCCGCCTGGTCCCAGTTGAAATTCACGGATCAGTCCACGGTCCAGCTGACGTGGTTGCCGTCGAGCTTGATGACGCCCTTCGCCTCCAGGGCCGCGACCGTCTCGGAGACGTCCGCGACACGGAACTGGGTGCTCAGCGTGTTCTTGAGCTTGGCAATGGACTTCGGCGCGAGCTTCCCGAGGCGGGTCACCTCCTCGTCCGACAGCTCCAGCACCGGCTTCTTCGCCGGCTTCGCCTTCTTCGCCGCCGCGGGCTTCTTCGCCCTCACCGGCTTCTTCGCCGGCTTCTCTGCCGGGGCCGCAGGCATCACCGCGGGGGCCTCCGCTCGTCCCTCGACCGGCTTCTCAGCCTCTTTTTCCTGCCGCACCGGCTCCACCGGCTTCCGTTCCGGCTCCGGCGAGACGTCTGCGGGCGTCTTCGTGAGGCAATCGGAGACCGGCACGGGGACGACCTGCGGCGCGGGACATCCCTCCAGCATCCGCAGCACCTCCTCCGGCGACTCGCGGACATCATAGTCGAGTCCGTCGCCAATGGGCACCACGACGGCCCCGCTTCCATCCCTTCGCGGCTCCACCGTCACGACGAACGCGGCATTGAGCCACACCGGACGGTTGTCGAATCTCGTCAGCTTGATGTACATTCGCTTTTCCTTTGCGCAATATTATATCAAACCGCGATGAAGACGATGCCCGGGTTGGGGCTGCGCTTGTAGGCGACGGGAATCGCACCGGTGTCGGGGAATGACAGGAACTGCTTCGAGAAGATGTCGCCGGCATGTTCGCCGTCCAGGAACCCGCGGATGTGATTCTGCTTCAAGTACTTCCGGCAGGCGGCCAGCACAGCGGACTTGATGCGGCTCGTCCCGCCGGAACTGCCATACCCAGTCACCACGCCGAAGACCCGAACGCCACCGTTCCTTGCGCGCGAAATCAGCCGATCCAGCTCGCTTGTCGCATCGTCAACGCGCATCCCACG
>CALCUD010000076.1 GCA_937906775.1 uncultured Clostridia bacterium | reverse complement strand
GGGGCATGGTGTAATGGTAACACGTGGGTCTCCAAAACCTTTGTTGAGGGTTCGAATCCTTCTTCCCCTGCCAAAAGCCTTTGAATTCATTCAAAGGCTTTTTATATTTCTGCATGTAACATACATTGCAATGATGTATGTTTCTGTATATAATTAATAATGTATTTTATTAGATGAGGATATTATGATGGAACTGAACAATGAATATGTCAATCCCTTCAGCAAAGAACTGGCATGGTCTGTCTATCAAAAAAACAGAAGCAGAATAAATGACATCTATAAGAAACTTTCCGAAATCGATGAAGAAAATGTGGATGTGCATGATCTTTTGATCGTAGCACTGGAAATGATCGGAAAAATGACAGATAATACAATCTTTTTTTCTTCCGTAATCCGTAATATGAATATAAAGAATATATAAAAATATTAGTTTCAGTTATGTGATCTATGGAAAGGCGTAATAATATGAGATATATCAAATGCATCATAGTAATTATGATTATTATGATTATCATATTTCCGTATTGTACTGTAACGTTTTCAGAAGAACAATCTGAAGATACTGAAGTAATCGTTTCTGTTCAGGATATTGCAGAATATGAATACAGAATGTTAAATACAGGTTCCAAGGGAGACGATGTACTGAGATTACAGGAAAGATTAATTGTTCTGGGATATGATCCGGGATCTCCGGATGGAGATTACGGATCAGCAACAAAAAAAGCAGTAAAATGTTTCCAAAGAATGAATGATCTGGATGATGATGGAATAGCGGGAGAAAAAACGCAAAAGATACTATATTCTGATAAAGCTGTTTCGATGCCTGATAAACCGGATCCAGTTGATGTATTGTCCGGCAAACTTCCTTATCTCGTCAACAAAGAAAATCCTGTTTCAGAGTTATTTTCTCCCAAAGATTTAGTATTACTGACGGATTATTTTAACAGCACTGCTGTAAAAATTAAATACAAAAACACAATGGGTGTCAGAGAAGCTGTCGTGGCATTATTTACTATGCTCTCGGAAGCACAAAATAACGGTATCAAAAAATGGCAGATCAGTGCGGGTTACCGTACCTGGAATGATCAGGAAAGCTTAATGAATAAAATAATCAGCAGTTACAGATCAAGTCATTCCGGCTGGTCATTAGCAAAAGCGAAAGCAGCTGCATCAAAAACAGTTGCAGAACCGGGAATGAGCGAGCATCATCTGGGATTATCTTTTGATGTTAATGTTCCCGGAACAAGCAGTTTTAAGGGAACAAAACAATACAAATGGCTGCATGAACATTGCTGGGAATATGGATTTATCATCCGCTATCCGGAAGGTAAGGAAGCTGTCACAGGATATACTGCAGAAGCATGGCATATTCGTTATGTTGGTTCAGAACACAGTCTGAAAATCAGAGATAATGATCTCTGTCTTGAAGAGTATCTTGAGATAATGGAAAACAACATAAACAAACCGCCATATGAAGAGTAATACGATTGATTTCTATAATTATCGAATGGATTATTAGTGAAAACTAGGTGCGGTTGTTTTCGTCCTGAATGACTTTCTTCCGGTATACACTCGGCGTAGAACCGGTTATCTGTGAGAATGCCCGCAAAAAGTTGGAATAATCGTTGAACCCGCATAATTGAGCAATGTTGGTCAAATTATCATTTTTAAGAATCAGACGTTGCGCTTTGGCGATCCGACACATCAATGTATAACGGTAAACACTGATATTGTATACTTTGGTAAACATATGAGAAAGATAATATTTGCTGATATTGAAACGCGAAGACAAAGTATCAAGTGTAATATCTTCTGTACAGTTTTCACTGATATAGTTAAAAATCTGATGAATGATCGGGTTGCTGTCTTCAGCTTCATTCGGAACAGAATCTGTTTCAAGAATCTGGCACAATTCATTTAAGAAAGTACCAAGCGTCAGAAAAGCGCTCATACGACCGTGTGAAGAAGAATCATGTCTGTATGAGATCACAGTATCGATCAATTGACTGAATTGTGTGAATTTTTCTTCAGAAAGTGATAAACGATAATTACCGTTTTTTACATGATCATCCAGTTTTTTTATAAATGATACTATATCAACACCGACAAACTTAAGATAATCCGGTGTGATATGAATCCAAAGCCGGTCATAATCACGCAGTGAATCAGCGCTTAAAACACCATGCACATGAAATGGCGGAATGATATAAAGATCGTAAGGTTCCATTGTGAAAGTTGACTGATCGATTGCCATACTCGTTCCGCCGGATTTATGCATATATATTTCATAATGTTCGTGATAATGCATACCAACAACATAGTCAAAAACATCATCCCGGCCATGAAAAACCCGATACTGAGTAATGGATTCACTGGATAGGGGAGGCATCCGCAGAGAATATACCGCCATATGCATTTCCTCCTGTATATAACAATCATATTTTATAACAAGAATTACATAGATGCAATATAAAAATGTATATAATGAGTATATAAGGTTCTAAAATCTGTACTGTTCTGTATTATGAAATACATACACAGGATTCATCATTATTTTTGACTTATAGATAAATATTCGGTAAAATACTGCTGTTGAAGAAATCATCACAGTATTTTTACTGAATTCAACAAAACAAAATTGATCGATACCTGATAAGAGTTATGTGAAACAAAAACCGGATATCGCAGCGGCATCAGAAACAACATAGTATATTTTTGAAAGGAATCTAAAAAAATGGACTATGACAGCAAAAGCCTTGAATTATGTGAAAACAATAAAGGAAAACTTTCTGTAAATACACTGGTTCCGGTTAAAAACCGTGATGATTTATCCGCAGCCTATACACCTGGAGTAGCGGCACCATGCAGAGAAATAGCCGCAGACCGTTCAAAAGTATGGAAATTTACAATAAAAAGCCATACAGTGGCAATTGTCAGTGACGGAACAGCTGTTCTCGGGTTAGGTGATATCGGACCGGAAGCAGCTATGCCGGTTATGGAAGGAAAAGCTTTGCTATTCAAGGAATTTGGCGGCGTAGACGCATTTCCGATCTGTCTGAACACCAAAGATCCGGATGAAATCGTCAAAACTGTAAAGTATATATCACCTGCATTTGGTGGGATTAATCTTGAAGACATCTCTGCACCAAGATGTTTTGAAATAGAAGAGAGACTGAAAAATGAGCTTGAAATTCCTGTTTTTCATGATGATCAGCATGGGACTGCGATCATTGCGTTGGCAGGACTGATCAATGCATTAAAAGTAGTTGGCAAAAAATGGGAAGATGTCACTATTCTGATCAACGGAGCCGGAAGCGCCGGTATCAGTATCTGTAAATTGCTGCTAAAAATGAACCCCAAGGATATTGTACTCGTAGACAAAGCAGGTGCCATTTGCGAGGGCGAAGCCTGGATGAATCAAGCCCAGGCTGAAATGGCCAAAATTACAAACAAAAACAAACAACGCGGTTTACTAAAGGATATTCTGCCCGGAAAAGATGTGTTTATCGGTGTTTCTGCTCCGAATATAATGACAAAAGAAATGGTTTCAGAAATGGCAGAAAATTCAATTGTTTTTGCTATGGCAAATCCGATTCCTGAAATTATGCCGGAAGAAGCAAAAAAGGGCGGGGCAAGGATTGTAGCATCCGGACGAAGTGATTATCCGAATCAGATCAATAATGTTCTTGTTTTTCCCGGACTGTTCCGCGGTGCATTGATGGTGGAAGCGATGAAAATCGTTGATGAAATGAAACTCGCGGCTGCTGAAGCGATTGCTGAATTGTGTATAGATGAAGAATTGAATGAAGAGTACATCATTCCGGATGTTTTCGATCCGAGAGTTGCGGATGCTGTAGCTGAACGTGTGGCATCTATTGCGGAAAAGCTTGGGATTGCTAGAAAACCCGGGAACCGTACGCTGTAATCATCCATATTTTGAAGGATTGAAAAAATGAATGTAAGGGATGCAAGGGAAGCGAGCCATGATTCTGAAGGCAAAATAAAAAAATCCATCAAGTGTGTTTGGTATTGCGGTCTTATAAACGAAAAAATCAAAAAAGCAACAGAAGATGGAAAATACTCCATCACAATCTGCTATTCTCCGGATCACTATGTTGTTAAACATCATGAAATAATCCAAAGAATATATGAGAATAACGGATATAACGTATCTTTTAAACCCGATTATATGTATATAAAAGCAACTAAATGGATTCTGATCATCAACTGGTAGAAGGAACAGTTATTTTCAAAACGAATCAGATTTCAGAAAAAAGCAAATCAACTTCTTTAGCATATTTTTTTGTATAACTTCCTTTTTCACCAAACAGCATCAAATGTCTGCACTGAATAAACGCGTCATATGATATATGGCAGACAGATGCCGGCACTTGCAATGAAAGAAGATTATCACATCCCGCAAATGCTTCAGAACGTATTTCTTCCAGTGAATCAGGCAGAATAACATCATTCAACGCTTCACATCTTGCAAATACCTGTTCCGGCAAAACAGAGACTTCTTTTCCGATCCGGACTTTCTGC
The DNA here is from genome assembly GCA_937906775.1 of uncultured Clostridia bacterium. GTDB lineage: Bacteria > Bacillota > Clostridia > Christensenellales > Aristaeellaceae > Aristaeella. Next base: position 13,248 of record CALCUD010000076.1, on the reverse strand, counting down.
AGCATGGAGCATGATCCAAAGGCATGAGCTCCTATGTTCATGACAGAATCGGGAATGACCATTTGACTGAGAGAGCGGCATCCCTCAAACGCAGATTCACCGATATCCAAAGTGCCATCTGGAATAGAGACGTCTGACAGATCATGACACCCGCTGAAAACGCATGGAGAAATGACTTTTAACGATGAGGGAAGAACGATTCTGATCAGCTGATAGCAGGCATAAAACAACGAATGTTCCAATATAGTGATACCTTCCGGAATAGTGATAGATGCTAACGAGGAACAGTTATGGAAGGCATTTCGACCGATTTTGGTGACCGATGCGGGAATGTTGATTTCCCGCAGAGATCTGCAGGCATAGAAAGCTTTCTCGCCGATTGTGACGATTGATTCAGGAAGTGCCACCCTGTGCAGATTATTTTTGTTTGCAAAAGCCTCATTTCCGATGCAACGGGTTCCCTGAGGTACTTCATAGTCACTCTCTTTTTTCCCAAACGGATAAAGAACAAGCTTCATGCTTTGACGATTGAAAAGCACACCGTCACAAACATAAAAATATGCATTTTCGTTTGAAACAAAAAATGTATGAAGAGACTGACAACCGGAAAAAGCGTTATCGCTGATTTCGTTGACAGAAGCCGGGAAGTATACTTCTTCCAGAAGACTACATGCAGAAAAAGCAGAATCACTGATTTTCTTTAATGATTCGGGCAACTGAACTGATTTTAAAGAAGAACATTCTGCAAATGCCTCTGTTCCAATTTCACGAACGCTGTCAGGAATACAAACGGAAGTAAGTGAAGAACAGGATTGAAATGTGGAATATTCTATTTTTTTCAATTTGGATGAAAGACTGACCTGAGTGATTGATGAACATCCAATAAACGCCCATTCACCAATTGATTGTACAGAATCAGGGATGTGGATACTTTTCAGACTGCTGCACCAGGAAAATGCAGAATCACCGATATTGATCAATCCATCAGGAAGATCAACAGTATGAATTTCGGAATGCCATGAAAAGGCATTATCAGCAATACTGGTTACCGGCATTTCTTCCCAAACTGAAGGAATTGAAACGTGAGAGGAATGTCCGCTATATCGATCAAGTTGTACGGTCCTGTCACGCCGTTTACTGAAGATAAATTCCGTCATCTTCTGTTCAACTCCTTCCTATAAATCCGATATGCGTATTACTGTAACATTGCAGCTCCGATGATTCCTGCTTCAGATCCCAGTGTAGCGATCCTGATCTCCGGGAGAGGCTGATCGTTGAACAACACAAAGTCTTTATATTTAGCGAGCAGCGGATTCAATAAGAAATCACCCGCTTTGCTGATTCCACCGCCAAGTACAATCAACTGCGGATCAAGCAGATTAACAACTCCGGCGATAGCCTGAGCCAGATTGGTTGTATATTCATCATATACGGAAACAGCAGTCGGATCATTTGCACGCGCGGCGTCAATAACAGTTTTCGCGCTGAGCTTATCGATATTTCCGTCAACCATCTGATACATCAGTGAATCCTTATGACGGGCAAGGGCTTCTTTTCCCATCCGGATAATTGCAGTAGCTGAACAGTATCTTTCAAGGCAACCGTTGTTTCCGCATGAGCAGGGAACGCCGCCTATTCTCATAATTACATGTCCAAGTTCACCGCCGATTCCGTGATATCCGTTCCAGATTCGGCCCTTCAATATAATGCCGCTACCGATTCCTGTTCCGATTGTAATAAACACACTGGAATCTGTTCCGGCACTAATCCCTGCAACACTTTCTGCAAGTGCTGCAACATTGGCATCGTTATCAATATAAACCGGTTTGTTCAGCAATGCCTGAAACTCTTCCCGAAAAGGAACATGATGCCAGTTCATATTGGTACATTTAATTATTTCCCCTGTTTTCTGATTTGCAATTCCCGGTATACCCACACCGACAGAAATAATATCTTCCTCAGAAAGTCCAGCTTTCCCGACCGTATCTCTGACGCAGGCAACCATTTCAGCTATCTGTTCTGAAAAAGGGATTTGCGTCTTTGTCTTTACTGCACCATGAGCAATAATCTCAAACTGATCGTTTACTGCTCCGATTTGTATACCGGTTCCGCCTACATCAATTCCGACTCTGATCATTGTAAAAACCCTCCTGAATATTAAAATGATTATTCATCAGACGTTCATTTACAATGCGCGCAGCACTGTAACCCATCTTTTTCAAGCTGAAATTTCTTGCGGCAACTTCGACGATAATGGCAAGATTTCTGCCAGGTTTAATCGGAATAATCTGATGGGGGAGCTGAACTCCGAGCCATTCGACAAAATGTTCGGATAAGCCGACCCGGTCATAGAAGCGATTTTCATCCCACGTCTCAAGTTCAATGACTAAGTCTATGGATTTATTCTCAGCTACAGCACCGATACCAAACATAGCTTTGATATCAATTAGCCCGATACCGCGTATTTCCATTAAATGCCGGACGGATTCAGGACACGAACCGATCAACGTATCATCTTCTACCCGGCAAATGTCAACAACATCGTCCGCAACCAGCTGATGACCGCGTTTGATCAATTCCAGTGCAGCTTCACTTTTTCCTACTCCGCTTTTTCCGGAAAGAAATACTCCTACACCGTAAACATCCAGAAGAACGCCGTGTCTTGTAATATACGGAGCTACACATCCGGTCAGATAGTGAATAGCCAATGCGGTAAACCGGCTTGTGATCAGAACACTTCTGAATACGGCAATATTATGAGATCGCGCCTGTGAAAGCAATTCGGGCGGCGGAGTCATTCCTCTGCAAATAATAACACAGGGGAGATCAAAACTAAAATATTTTTCCAGAATTTGATTTCGTTCCTCCGGTGTTCTTTGCTCCAGATAGGTCATCTCAACTTTACCGATTACCTGAGGACGTTCATGAGCAAAATATTCGTAAAAACCGCAAAACTGCATTCCGGGTCTGTTCAGGTCGGGAGTACGGATATCCCATTCAGTTACGGTGGAGGAAACGAGACATTCCAGATTAAGATCATTCATAAAACTTTGGACCTGTATCAAAATATCTCATCTCCTCATAAACATATTCTCAAGGAACCGTGCCACACCGTCTTTCTGATTTGAACCGCACACGAAATCACATGTAGCTTTGACTTCATCTCTTGCATTCATGACAGCAACTGACAATCCGGCAGTTTCCAACATGGAAAGGTCATTAAGGCTGTCTCCGAACGCAATGGCATTTTCGACCGTGGTTCCGAGAAGATGGGCTGTTTTTTCAAGCGCCATACCTTTTGTTGCACGGAGCGGGTTAAATTCTAAAAAGTATGGTTTGGAACACGTTACGGAAGCCTCTTCTGAAAACAATATTCTGGCTTCCTGAAGCATTTGTGCAATCTTGTGCTCATTGTCCATCATCAAGATTTTTGAACGATCTTCCCGGATAAATTCTTCAAGATCACCTGCATATATTCCAGTCAGCATGGATGATTGTGCATATCTTTCTGCCCAAACAGACACGTCAGAGTAATAGAAGAATTCTTCAGCATAGGTTTGAGTGTAGCAATGATGACTTTTCCCGAACGCAGCGATCTTTTTCCCGACATCCGCGGAAAACGATTCGCGATGAATAAGTTCATTGGTTTTTCCATCCCATATTTCAGCCCCGTTACAGGAAATATATGCGGATACAAAATCCAGTTTTCGGAGTACGGGATCCATGCTCTTTTTTGCACGGCCGCTGGCCGGAACTATCCGTATACCTGATGACGAAAGGCGGGAAAGAACATTCACCGTATAGTCGGATATACTGAGATCTTCATGCAGAAGCGTATCATCCAAATCAAAACATACTAAATCAAACAAATCTTAAGATCCTTCCGTATACATAAAGTACAATAAAGATCAGTGCAATCCTTCCACTGCGGCTTTCTGGGCAGGAATACACGATGTAAAACGTGAAATAAACTGATCAAAACCTTTCTCGTCAAGAGGATCGGGTTCAACAGTAACCTTTTTCATACCGTTGAATACTTTGGCGTCAAGATAATCTTCCAGTGTTTCACCGTCATCATGACGTACAGTAAAATCAGCAAGCAAGGCAATGCCCCAAGCACCGCCTTCTCCTGCTGTCTCCATAACAGTAACGGGCGCATGTATTGCTGCAGCAAGATAATTCTGCGCTACACCTTTCGTTTTAAAAAGTCCGCCGTGTCCATAAATACAGTCGATTGAAACATGTTCACGGTTCATGATTTCCATTCCTACTTTAAGAGTGGCCATGCTCCCGTATATTTGGGCTCGCATGAAATTTGCCAGATTCATCTTGCTTTCCGGCAGACGGAGAAGCATGGGACGTCCCTCCGCTAGACCGGTTACAGGTTCACCTGCATTATAGTTGAACGTGACGATTCCGCCGGCATCTTTTTCGGCTTCAATAGATTTTTTGAACAAGCCTGAATACAGCTCATCGTTGCTGACTTTGACTCCAAATGTATTAAGAGTTTCACGGAAAAGTCCAACCCATGCATTAATATCGGAAGAGCAAGAATTGCAATGAACCATTCCGACCTGTTTTCCTGTCGGCGTTGTAACGATATCAATTTCTGGATAAACACCATCCAGAGGTTTTTCAAGAACGATCATACTGAAAATAGAAGTACCGGCACTGACATTTCCTGTCCTTTCGCGTACACTGTTGGTTGCTGTCATTCCGGTACCGGCATCACCTTCGGGAGGGCATACAATACATCCAGGTTCCAAATCGCCGTCCGGATCAAGGAGTTTTGCGCCTGATTCAGTCAATATACCTGCATTGCATCCGGCACAGAGTACATCGGGTAAAATATTCCGAAGCGTCCAGGGAAGTTTTCTGTCAACTGTCAGATGATCAAATATTTCAATCATCCTGCTATCATAATCGCAGGTATCGCTGTCAACAGGCATAATACCGCTTGCATCGCCGACACCGAGTACTTTTCTGCCAGTCAGCAGATAATGGATCCATCCTGCAAGCGTTGTAATATATCGTATGGAATCGATATGAGGTTCATTATTGAGGATTGCCTGATACAGATGGCTCAGGCTCCAGCGTTGGGGCATATTGAATCCGAAGGCTTCCGTCAGTTTTTTTGACGCCTCCTCCGTAATCGTATTTCGCCATGTTCTGAAGGGTACCAGCAGACTCATATCTTTATCAAACGGGAGATAACCATGCATCATTGCACTGATTCCAAGGCCGGAAAGCCGTGTCAGTTTTACTCCGTACTGATCATATACATTCTTTTTCAGATCACGAAAGCTGCTTTGGAGACCGTTCATGATTGCGTTTTCGCTGTATGTCCAGATTCCGTCTTTCAATTCATTTTCCCATTCATAACTGCCGGAGGCAACAGGAGTCCTGTCGGAACCGATCAGAACGCTTTTAATTCTGGTTGAACCGAACTCAATACCGAGGATAACCTTACCTTCTTTGATTTCATTGGTACACATCCTAATTTCCTCCCGATAAAATTAATATATCTGTAGCGGACCATCAATCCGTCAGATTTTTACACAAATCAGCATAAGAAAATGGAATCATCTTCTTCAGGTCGTCAGGATTCAAAACTACCTGATAGCCGATTTTACCAGCACTGATACATATATGATCACCGTTGCGGGCAGAAAAATCAATCCATGTCGGAAAAATTTTCTTCATACCGACAGGTGAACAGCCTCCGTGTACATATCCTGTCAAGGCAAGAAGATCCTTCTGAAGCAGCATGGCGATGCTTTTTTCACAAGCAGCAGATGCTGCCTTTTTCAGATCAAGTTCCCTGTTGGAAGGAATAATAAAAACATAATAATGGCGTGTGGGAGATACTGTAACCAGTGTTTTGAATACGCGTGACGTATCTTCATTAATCGCAATTGCGACGTCAGAGCCGGATACTGCGCCGGTCCCTTTATAACATCTTGTTTCAAAAGGGACATGTTTTTGTGCCAGAAGACGCATTACATTTGTTTTTTCTTCATTTGCCATAAACAGTGTTCCTTTCTCAAATATGTCTGCTGACAGGCTTCGGAACATGAAGTCGGGATCTTTTGTTTTTTCGGATCCGTCTTCGAATCAAAAGAACAAATGCTGTAATCAGAAGGAAGGGAATAAGAATGTTCATTACAGATGAAAAGCTGAAAGGAGGAAACGGATTGGGATCCGCATAGGTTTCTGTTATTATCTGCTCCAATGTTTTAGGAGCATTTTCGCGTTTATCTACTGATCTTGACGCTACAAGATCGTAGATAACAGGTTCACCTGTTTCTGGAAAGTAGGTAAGGGTTCCAATTTGTTCCCCTGAAGTGATAGGCGCTATAAAATCGCGTGTATATTGGATCAAAAAATAATTATTTAGGTTTGATGCCATACGGTTGACATCGTTTTGTGTCGTAACGATACCGGAAAAATCAGAACTGCCGCGTGATTGGCAAATAAGTTCAAGTTTTCCTCGATTCAGGTCTGATGTGGAATATGCACTGGTTTCAATCGTGATCGGGTTTAAATTATAGATATCCATAGGAGTCACGTTGACATACTGGCTGAAACCGTAATTCATCATTTTTATGGTATCAGCCCATCGTGCACGCTTACCTGTAAAATATACAACGGATATCAGATTTACGCCTTCCTTTGAAGCGGCGCCGACATAACAGTATCCGGCGTCTGAAGTGGTTCCGGTTTTAACACCTGTTGCATAAGGATAATAATACTTGTTCGGATTGTCTTCCGTTCCGGTAAGCATGTATTCGGAGGTGGTTGTAATAGAACGCGCGCGATGGATATTTGTCCTGGGAATAACATATTCCGTCGTTGAAGCGATCTCACGGAAAACGTCGTTTTTCATTGCCTGCCGTGTAATCAAGGCCATATCATACGCTGTTGTATAATGGTTATCATCATGATATCCGTGTGCATTAACAAAATGGGTGTTTTCACATCCATATGCCAAAGCAGTGCGGTTCATCAGATTCACAAATTCCTGAATATTCCCGGATACTGTTTCAGCAATTACATTGGCCCCGTCATTTCCGGAAAGAAGCATGGTACCGTAAAGCACATCAATAAATTTGATTTCTTCTCCTGCGCTGAGACCCATAGTTGTAGCATCATCGGGAATATCAACAGCGGTATCGGAAACCGTAACGGTCCTGTTCAGATCATCAATAAGCGTAATACCCAAAAGCACGGTAAGAATTTTCGTGGTTGACGCAGGATAACGGAGGGCGTATGCGTCTTTTTCGAATATGACTTCTCCCTTATCTTCTGTCATCAGAATTGCGGACGCGGCATACAACTGATCCTCAGAAAGATTTTCCGGATGATCGGTATCATATGGCTGTGCGTCCGGGGAAAGCGTCGGTTCAGGAATGGTCACGGTATCTGCGATAGCGGTAAGCGAAGTAAGGACGAGAATTAATGAAATAATGAATCCCAGGATCCTTTTCACTTGTCATGACCTCCTTTCCGAACAGAATTTGTTGTATCAAAAGGGAAGACAGTCTGAAACAAAAAAGAATCAAACAACGGGAGCAGCAGCGGCTATGGAAAATTCTGGCAAAACAAATTGTCCGCTCATTTGAAGGAACAGATACACAACCCCTATAACCGCCGTATACAATGCAAACCATCCCATAGGAACTTTTTCAATAATCCGCATCATAAATCTGATCGCAATAAATCCGACAATTGCCGCAACAGCTAAACCGCAGATCGTAGGTAAGAGATCAATCTCTTTGATCCAGCCTTCTTCAATAGCATCTTTACCTTCCATCAGGAAAGAAGCGACGATAGCCGGCGCACTCATCATAAAAGAAAACTTAGCAGCTGTTTTTTTGTTTAATCCGGTGAATACGCCTCCGGAAATAGTTGATCCGCTGCGTGAAACGCCAGGAATCATTCCGATTCCCTGAAACAAGCCCATCACGACAGCATTAACCGGACGGATAACATTCGATGTACGTTGCCGTTTCATATCACTGAGCAGCAGAAAAAGTGCAGTAATCAAAAAGGATGCGCCGAGAAACCATCCGCTGTTGAAGACATCAAATCCGTCCAAGCCGGGAATACCATTGATATCTTGGAAAAGAACCTTTGCAACGATATAAATTAACAAAGTGGGAAGAGAAGCAAGTACAAGCATAAGAAATGTCTTGTCCTTGATGGGATGGGCAATCATATGGATCCATTCTTTGCGGAATAGGATCAATACAGGAAGAAGCGTACCGAGATGCAATATGATGTCAAGCATTTTCATTGCAGGGGAATCTGTCTCGAAATTGAGAAAAAGCCTGGTCAGTAAAAGATGCCCGCTGGAAGATATGGGAAGGAACTCGCCAAGTCCCTGAATAAATCCTAACAATATACCCTGAAAAATCGACATGTAACCCCTCCTGAAAAATATATATCAATATAGTATAATAACATATAAAACGATGATTTGAAAGCTTGACTGAAAGAAAACCTTCTTCTATAATTTTAAATTGTGCGTTTATTTGAAAGAATAAACACGATGTTTACCGTTCATCTGAAAGGGGAGCCTGATAATATGAAGCTCGGAGTTGTCGGCCTTCCGAATGTCGGAAAAAGCACGCTTTTCAATGCAATTACAAAAGCTGGAGCACAGGCGGAAAACTATCCGTTTTGCACAATTGAGCCCAATACAGGTGTTGTTATGGTTCCGGATCACCGTCTGGACGATCTTGCCGCGATGTATCATCCGAAAAAGGTTACACCTACAACAATCGAATTTGTTGATATTGCCGGACTGGTAAAAGGCGCAAGCCGTGGTGAGGGCCTGGGAAACAAATTTTTGAGCCATATACGGGAAGTCGATGCTATTGTTCATGTAGTTCGTTGCTTTGAAGACGACAATATCATTCATGTGGACGGATCCATTGATCCTGGCCGGGATATTGAAACCATCAATCTTGAACTGGTTTTTGCTGACTTGGAAACTGTCAGCCGGCGTAAGGAAAAGGCGTTACGTAATTTCCGCGGAGGTGACAAAAAAAGCGCTCTGGAGGCTGATCTTGCCGACAGACTGTATGCTCATCTGGAAAGTGGAAAACCGGCCAGAACGTACCCCGTTGACGATGAAGAACAGGCAATTCTTGACAGTTGGTTCCTGCTGACAACAAAACCGGTTATTTATGCTGCCAACATTTCCGAGGATGATCTTGGAAAAAACGAAGGTGACATATCCTGGCTTGAAAGCGTCCGTTCAATTGCGGAAAATGAAAATGCTGAAATGATTGTTATTTCAGCTGCGATTGAAGAAGAAATCGCTCAAATGGAACCGGAAGAAAAAACAGAATTTCTGCAGGAACTTGGAATCGGGCAGAGCGGACTTGACCGTCTGATTACTGCATGTTATCGACTTCTCGGCCTTATCTCCTTCCTCACAGCAGGGGAAGATGAATGCCGCGCATGGACCATCACGAACGGAACGAAAGCACCGCAGGCAGCAGGAAAGATTCATACGGATTTTGAAAGGGGATTTATACGGGCAGAAATTGTTCCTTTTGATATATTGATTGAAAACGGAAGCATGGCTGCCTGCAAAGAAAAAGGCCTGATCCGGAGTGAAGGAAAAGAATATGTTATGAAGGATGGGGATGTAACCCTGTTCAGATTCAATGTCTGATAGAACGGAGTGTCTAAAAATGTCACGTATCGGGTATTTCTGGAATCGTCTGATCAAAATGGACTGGAAAGCCATGTGGAAAACCACGGGATTGCTGAAAAAGCGAAGCGGCAAAAACCGAATTTGGCTTATGACAGATATGCTTCGCTGTGCTATCAAGTACAACGCAGGATATGTTGACTACAAAATCGCTCAGATGTACAGGTTGAATGCCTCTCAACGGGCGACAGTCATAACACGAGGAATATCAAACAATATTGTGCGCAGAATGAATAATAAAGAATATTGGCACATCTTTGACGATAAAACTGAATTCAACGCGTTTTTTAAAAAGTGGATCCCGCGTAAATGGCTGCTGATTAACGACAATACTTCCGAAGAATCGTTATTTGAACTTTGCCGAAATAATAAGCAATTGATTGGCAAACCGCTTGAAGGCTCCAGCGGTCAGGGAATTCAGAAATACATAGAAGATCAATGGAAAGATAATATTGACGGTTTCCTTGCGTTATTGAAAAAAGACGGAATCGGAATCCTTGAAGAAATGGTTGTTCAGCATCCTAAAATGGCTTCACTCTGCCCGACTTCTGTCAATACCTGCCGTATAGCCACGCTGCTTGGCGATAAGAAGGAAGGAATCGTATATGCATTTCTCCGAATCGGCAACGGAAAAGTAATGGATAATGTGGACTGCGGCGGAATGGCCGCAAGGATCGATCTGGAAAGCGGGAAGCTGCTTACGGTTGGCGCTGACAAACAGGGAAATACATTTATAAAGCATCCGATGACCGATACAAGCATAATCGGATTTACTGTTCCATATTGGGAAGAAGCAAAAAACATGTGTCTGGAAGCCGCGCAGATGGTACCACAAATGCGTTTCATAGCATGGGACGTCGCTATCACCGCGGATGGGCCGACTTTTATCGAAGGAAACAGTTTTCCTTCTCATGCGATTCCGCAATTCGCTGCACATTATCCTGATGGGATAGGGATTCTCCCCGAATTCGAGAAGTTTATCGATTTGCAGTAATTCATATTTATTTTAGGCTTGCAATTTTACTCCATGGATGATATAATTTCCTCTGCTATGCGGATGGTCCTCTGGCCGGAGCTATACAGTTTATCCGTTCGGGTAAATGAGCCGGTTGATGAACATCTATGAGGGAAGGAGGCACTTATTATGAACGAAATTATCCGCTCTATCGAAGCCAAACAGATTCGCAGCGATATTCCGGCAATCAACATCGGTGATACTGTCCGTGTGTGGGTAAAGGTCGTTGAAGGTAACCGCGAACGTCTGCAGGCTTTTGAAGGTACTGTTATCGCCAAGCGTAACGGCGGCATCCGTGAGACTTTCACAGTACGCCGCGTTTCCTATGGTATCGGCGTCGAACGTACTTTCCCGATCCATTCTCCGCGTGTCGATCATGTGGAAGTAATCCGTCACGGTAAAGTTCGCCGTGCAAAGCTGTACTATCTGCGCGAACGTCAGGGCAAAGCTGCGAAGATTAAAGAGATCAAACGTGTCTGAGAGATATAAAAGAACCGTCCGATGGACGGTTCTTTTATATTGAAAATATACGTTTTGTATTCTATTGATAAAGGAATTTACTTAGTACATGTATAATTGTACGAACAGCTATTATGTTGTTGGAGGTAATAACCATGAGAAACAGACAGGATGCTATCAGAAGAGCAAAAGAATTGGTTGCAAAGATGAACGTTGAAGAAAAAGCATCACAACTCCGATATGATGCTCCTGCTATTCCACGGCTGGGTATTCCTGCATACAACTGGTGGAATGAAGCGCTGCACGGTGTTGCCCGTGCCGGCACAGCAACAGTTTTCCCGCAGGCGATCGGCATGGCCGCTATGTTTGACGAAGAATTGCAGGAAGAAATCGGTACAGCTGTATCCGTGGAAGCGCGCGCCAAATACAACGGACAAAGCGCTCACGGTGACCGTGATATATATAAAGGGCTGACTGTATGGAGTCCTAATATTAATATATTTCGCGATCCCCGGTGGGGACGTGGACATGAGACTTATGGAGAAGATCCGTATTTAACAAGCCGGCTCGGTATTCGCTATATCAAAGGCCTCCAGGGAGACGGTGAATATCTTCGCACTTCGGCATGCAGCAAACACTTTGCAGTGCATTCCGGTCCAGAAGCATTACGTCATGAATTTGACGCAAAAGCCTGTCCCAAAGATATGACAGAAACATATCTTGCAGCTTTTGAAGCAACGGTTAAAGAATCTGCCGTGGAATCTGTAATGGGCGCATACAATCGCGTGAACGGAGAACCGGCGTGTGGATCAAAAACATTGCTTCGGGATATTCTGAGAGACCGCTGGGGGTTTCAAGGTCACGTAGTAAGCGACTGTTGGGCAATCCGTGATTTTCATACAAAACACATGGTAACAGCTACAGCTCCGGAAAGTGCAGCTATGGCTATACGAAACGGTTGCGATTTGAATTGCGGAAACACGTATCTTCATCTGTTGGAGGCTCTTCAGGAAGGTCTGATCAGCGAAGAAGAGATCACCAGCGCTTGTGAGCATTTGTTCACAACCCGGTTTCTTCTTGGACTGTTTGATGAAAATTGTCCGTATAACAATATATCTGTTACAGAGATTGATACAGATCAAAATCAAAATCTTGCTCTGAAAGCAGCAGAAGAGAGCATGGTTCTTCTGGAGAATAATGGTATTCTGCCTCTGGATGAAACTGAAATTCACACCGTAGCCGTGATCGGACCGAATGCTGACAGTATTCCCGCACTGGAGGGCAATTATAACGGTACAAGCAGCAGATATGTTACATTTCTGGAGGGGATCCGGGCGTGGTGCAATGCACATGGGATACGGGTATTGTACAGTCTCGGCTGTCATCTGTTCAAGGACAGAACTTCCGGACTGAGTCAGGCTGACGACCGACTTGCAGAAGCTACTATGTATGCAGAGAATGCGGATGTTACCATTGCGTGTGTTGGTCTTGACGCCGGACTGGAAGGGGAAGAAGGAGATACCGGAAACGAATATTTCAGCGGAGACAAAAATGACCTTCGAATTCCTGAAAGTCTGCAACGTCTTATGACTGTATTGCAAAAGTACTCAAAAAAACTGATAACAGTCATATCATGCGGTTCCAATCTGAATGTTCCGGAGGGAGACGCAAAAATATTGACATGGTATCCCGGGCAGGCGGGCGGAACGGCTCTTGCCACGGGAGTGCGTGTCAGCCTCGACACAGTCGCCGTATATCCGTCGGACCTTGATGCCGAAAAGAGCTGTCCGATGAATCTTTGCGAGCTTGCCGTGTCTCAGGGAAAGGCTGCGGGAGTTGTCACCACGGCAAAAACATGGGACGCCACACCTGCCGCTTTCAGCTCACACGTCGCGTACAGAAAATACTCTGAGGAGATACACCGTCAGCAGATGGAGAGCGACCTTACGCTCCTCTGGGGTATGCGTGACGCCGACCTTGATCTCGACTTAGCGGCTCAGAACGGCTTTGAGGTCGTTTGGACTGAGGATGAAATGAACGCCCTCGATTC
>CALCUD010000075.1 GCA_937906775.1 uncultured Clostridia bacterium | reverse complement strand
CTATCGCTCCTGGGGCGGATTTGATACGGATCACACACGGAACGCGTACAGTTACTATCACCTTTGGCCTGCTGATTGATAACCGGATGACACGACAGGCAGCACTAATGCGCATTTCAGAATGGGCCAAAACAGATAAAGAATACCGTTTGGAATTGCCGAATTATCCGGGTATGTACCTGATGGCGGCCTGTACAAAGAAACCAGAGCCCTCATACCGTCAGTGGTGGGAATCAAAACTGCGACTGACATTTACATGCTTTGATGACCCTTATTGGATCAGCAAAAACGAAAACACTGTATCATGCGGAACACAATTCAATGTACTCGGCGATGCCGCTCCTTTGATGCAGATAGAACGCACGCTGACAGAAGAAGTCACCAACCAAAGCTATACTCTGGACGGGAACACCATGACCTTCAGTTCAATAGAGGCCGGAAAGATGGTGATTGACCTAAATAAGCAGACTGCTGTGATCGGAAACTCATCGCTCATGGGTGCATACACGATGAACAGCAACTTCCTCATCCCCCGCACAGGAGTACAGACCATCACCGGGACCGGAACAATCAGGTATCATGAGAGGTGGCAATAATGGTTGAGATCAAATTCTTCAGTTCATCCGGTCAGATGTTGTTCGTCCGGTCGGATCTGATAGATGGGCACTGGGTACAGGAAGAAATGACTGTAACGGCTTCATTTACTTTCAATACCGAAAAAAAGATCGAACGCGGACAGCGTATCGCCTTTGCGGATCCGGCTACTGGCAATCTTGAAGTGTTTGAGATCCGGAAGGTAACAAATTATGAACCCGACCATTCCCAGCAGATCACCGCTGAAAGCATCGCAGTTTCGGAACTTTCCGATGATCACATGGAAAAGCAGGAGATCACGGACAAAACGCCGACCCAGGCACTTACTTCTGTACTTACGGGAACGCTTTGGAGCGTTGGTAATGTTACGGCCACTAACATTTCTTCCGCAGATATCAGCCGCGGGAATGTATGGCAGGCTGTCAACACCGTTGCATCCAACTGGAATGTCTATATTGTTCCGCGGGTCACTTTCTCCTCTTCCGGAAATATCGCCGGAAGATATCTGGATGTGATTCCTGCCCATGGAACTTACCGAGGTGTACGACTGTCTATCGACAAAAACATGTCTGATGCCACTGTAGATTATGATGACACTGAGGTTTTGACAGCCATGTACGGTTTCGGTGGAAGCGTTGACAAGCCAAGACAAGGCGGCGAAGATGAGACCGAAGAGCTTACTTTTGCGGATGCAGTGTGGGAAGAAACTGCTGAACACCCAGCCAAACCATCTGGACAGACTTATCTTGAATGGCCGGAAAAGACCAATCTGTACGGCAGAAACGGCAGACCGCGCTTCGGATATTATCAGAACGGATCAATTAAGGATGCCGGAATACTGCTTGAAAAAACCTGGGAGGAATTGAAGAAAACGGCGGATCCGAAGATAAGCATTTCCGGATCCGTTGTTGATTTATATCGTCTCGGATACGCAGATCAGCCCATGCGGCTGCATGATACGGCAATCGTAGAGATCAGGCAGACCGGTGAAACCTTCGCTAAAGAGATCATTCGTCTGGATATCGACCTGGTTGATCCGGGCAACACTCGTCCTGAGATCGGAGACTATATCCCGAATATCATTTACATCAACCGCGAAACAGATGAAAAAGCATCCGGTGGCGGTGGAGGCGGCGGGCGCGGACGGTGAGCTTCTCGGGTACGGGAGCTATTCGCCGGCGTCGCAGATTCGCGTGAGGATGCTCAGCTTCGATCCGAAGGTCGTGCCGGACGCGGAGTTCGTCGAGGGGCTGGTGGCATCCGCCGTCGGGCGTCGCGCCGACTTCTTCGTGAACGCCTATACGAATGCGATGCGGCTTGTGAACGCCGAGAGCGACGGGCTTCCCGGCGTCGTGGCCGATTATTACGCCGGCTGGGTCGTCTGCCAGTTTACGAGCGCAGGGGCGGAGTTCTGGAAGAGGGAAATTGCCGCGGCGCTCATGAAGTTCGCGCCGGGCTGCAGGGGCGTGGGCGAGAGAGTTGATGTGGACGTGCGGGTGAAGGAGGGACTTTCTTGCGCTTCGCTTACAAGCGGCGAGGACGCCGCTTCCCCACTTTTGAAGGACGCTCCGTTTTCCGTTTTGGCAGGTGAGGAGCCGCCGGAGCGGATCGAGGTTGCCGAGGGGGACGTGAAGTTTCTCGTGGACGTGCGGAAGGGGCACAAGACGGGATTTTACCTTGACCAGCGGGAGGCGCGGAAGACGGTCGGGGCGCTGGCGAACGGGATGGACGTTCTCAATTGCTTTTCGTACACGGGAGGGTTCGGGCTTTTCGCCCGGGCGGCGGGTGCGGCGAGCGTCACGCAGGTGGACATCTCGAAGGACGCGCTGGAGCTCGCGAAGAGGAATGAGGCGCTGACGCATCTCTGCGGGACGAAGATGGAGTACGTGGAGGCGGATGTCTTCCAGTATCTTCGCAAGTGCCGCGATGCTGGGCGGACCTTCGACATGATTGTCCTC
>CALCUD010000074.1 GCA_937906775.1 uncultured Clostridia bacterium | reverse complement strand
ATCGCATATTGCATTGTATATCTAAAACTTCTTACATTATTAAATAAATACGAGATACACTACCAAATTATACACCTATAAATCGAAGTTCGCACCCAAATATTATGCAAATTTATGCATTTTTTGATATATCTGGTGCTTAATATCCGTATTCTGATAATAAACCTTCACAGGCTTCCGTTATTTGAGAATATACTTCACCAAATCTGCCCGTATACCACGGATCATCCACCTTCTCGTATGGGCGTCCGGCAAATTCCATGCACAGTTTGATTTTACCCTCAGGATCTCCCCCGAAGAATCGTCTTTCCATAATGTCCTTATGAATCTTCTCCATGGCAATTATTACATCAAAATTGTCATAATCCCCTTTTCTCACCTGCCTGGCCGCATGACCTTCGCAATTAATCCCATGTCTCATGAGCTCACTTCTGGCGGGAGGATATACAGGATTACCTATTTCTTCTCTACTGGTAGCCGCAGAAGCTATCTCAAATTTATCAGCTAATCCTAGCTTTTTAACTCTATCCTTCAATAAAAACTCCGCCATCGGCGATCGGCATATATTGCCGTGGCATACGAAAAGCACTTTCGTCATTTCTTTACATCCTCACGCAGAACGGCAAACCCCGTTCCATTCCGTTCTGCATCTGTATTTCCGTTCTGTTTCCGCACCTTTTCCGATGCCGGAAAGATCCCGTATCCCCTGCGCCGTTGCTTTCATCTCCTGTTTTCCCACCGGTAATCCGGCGCGCTGAGGATTGATGAGCCGATCTTCACGCTTCGCAGTTCATCTGCCAGCAGGTCGATATACTGACCGACGAATTCCTCCAGAATGCTTTCAGTCAGGAACATTGTCTTTCCGGCAACCTTTTCCGCAACATCTTTCTCATATTCGGAAATGACCGTCCCGGCGTCAAATCCGGTAATCCGGCTGATCGGTTCCTTTTCAATGCCTGCAGGGTACTCCAGATGTTTCGGAAGGTCATACTTCCCGGCAATATATGAATTGAGAATCCGGTAATCAGCGTGCAGGAAATCCAACTCCATCCTGCTCATCCTGCTCATGAATCCCTTGTCATAATACAGGAAAAAACGGTAGAATGCGTCTTCGACAAGGTGCGCATAATATCCGAGATACAGATCATCCTTCATCATTTCCTGTCCGAAAGAATCCCGGAAACAGGGGAAGTCGATGAATAACCGGTTTTCTTCCGGAATGCTTCTGATAAAATGCGAAACCTTTCTGGCGGACAGTTCTGTGTATGAATCCGGCAGAATGCTTCCGAGGAAAAAGCGGTTTTGATCGGAAACATCCATTTTTTCAAGCAGCAGGGCTGCAAACAGCATATGAATCGTTCTCTGTGCCATGGTCACCTCAACGAAGTATGATCCTGTAAAAATGATCCTGCAGCGTAATGGTCCAGTCTTCGCTCAGTCTGATCTTTTCCTCGCGGGAACAGATAAGAACGCCCCCGTTATTCAGTACGGTTTTATTTGAACCGATATTTCCGGCATAGCATCCGATGATCACATCCGTCATGCCTTTTTCTTTGCACACCGATAAAGCATAGCGGAGCATTTCAGTCGCGTAGCCCTTTCTTCTTTCGCCCGGCCGGACTCCGTATCCGATATCGCCGTATGCATTCCGAAGCTCATCGCTCAGGGAAAACCTGATATTCAGAAGACCGATAAGCCTATCTCCGTCAAATGCCAGATACAGGCAGTATTTTCCCCACTCATCGACGGCATTCTCCGCGCTCCGGCTGATTTTTTCAACCCAGCCGGCGTAATCCGTGCCGGTCAGTCCCATGCTGGCGCTTATACTCCGTTCGGCATTTGCGTAATGCTCTTCAACATATTCTTTCAGAATGCCGTGATCATTGATCGTCGGAAGTCTGTATTCCATGATATCCGTTTCCTTTCAGCAGCGTTACGGAAAGCGCCCGGGAATGAATGCCGCGTTCGGTTTTGACTCATCGGCTGATCCCTCCGGGACGTTCCCGGCCGGCATCCGGATTTTCAGCCGTATCCCCCGCCGATCCTGCTCCCGTTCGTATGTCATATCCGGCCCCATGAATCGTGATGACTTCAATCCATGACATAATTATATCAGATAAAGCCGCAAATCACCATTTGTTTCAGTTTCACATCACAATGAACCGTCAGTTCCTGATTTCCGTGAATTCACAGCTCCGGTATGGATTCATCCGCTGTTTTACAAAGAATGCGATGGCGTTAACGACAGCATTTACCGCCCGGTCCAGAAACGCCTCACATTCATCCCTTGAGAAGACAACAAAAGGATATTTTCCTTTTTCCGCTGACGGAAGATAGTACATCATCTTCACCTTCGCCGGAATAGCCCCTGCAGGAAGATAACGGATATATTCCGGAAACTCTTTCAATCCCCTGATTTCAGTAAAATATCCCGAATCAGGATGACCGTCCAGATATTCACGTTCGATCACTGTAAAATCCTTCATTCTGTCTTTCCGGTCAGGCATCAGTTCTTTGACCGAGTCCCATGTTTCCTCCATTCCTTCAGCCTGACGGCACAGTTCCGGAATGGCTTTCAACCGTTTCCAGACAGCAGCTACGCGTTCCCCGTCTCTGATCGTTCGCTGAAGTTCGGCGTCTGTGATCAGGTGAGCATAATACCCTAACAGAAACGAAAGTTCTTCTTTCGTGCGGATCACATTCAAACGGGCGATAATATATTCGTCAAAAAAGCGGATACCGTCGGCCGCATTTTTCCCGTACCCTGCATCCAGTGTGTCACCGCTCTGGACGGCGTAAACTCCGTCCAGTCATCATTGGGAATATTGCAGTCCGGTGCAATATTGCCCACACAGAATTCGTGACGTGAAAGCTGTGGCAGTTTTTCCAGTACACGATCAGCAATAATCAAATGAGACACCCATTCCGCCATTCGATCATCTCCATTCCTCCGGAAAAAGAAACGGCCGCCCCGGAAAATGAGGCGGACGTTTTGATCCTGTACCGGTCAGTTTTTGCTCTTTGCGCCCATCTTGATCGCGATCAGCGCCAGCACCATGATCGCCACAGACAGCGGCAGCATCACGACAGCGTTCGGCACGAATCCGGCAATGATATAGCAGATCAGGCTGACGACCGCGCATGTTGCCGCATAGGGCAGCTGAGTGGATACGTGGTTCACGTGATCGCACTGCGCGCCGGCGGAGGACATGATCGTCGTGTCGGAAATGGGAGAGCAGTGGTCGCCGCAGACGGCGCCGGCCATGCAGGCGGAGATGCAGACGATTGCCAGCGGATTGTCCATCGCGAAAACGCTCTGAACGATCGGGATCAGCATGCCGAAGGTTCCCCAGGAGGTTCCTGTGGCAAAGCTCAGCAGGCAGCCGACAATGAATACGATCGCCGGCAGGAAGGACTGGAAGCCTTTCGCGTTTTCCACAACATCGTGGACAAAAGTCTGAGCGCCGAGATCAAGCGTGATGCCCTTCAGCGTCCAGGCCAGCGTCAGGATCAGGATGGCCGGGACCATCGCCTTGAAGCCTTCGGGGACGCATTCCATGATCTTTTTGAATGTCAGAACCTTGCGGAAGAGATAATAGATTACGGTGATTACCAGGGAAACAAAGGAGCCGAGCATCAGACCGACGGAAGCGTCACAGTCGGAGAATGCCTGAACAAAACTCACGCCGGAGAAGAATTCGCCGGAGTAGATCATTCCGATCACGCAGCACACGATCAGGGAAGCGATCGGGAACACCAGATCCGCGACGCGGCCTTTCTGGTTGTCTTCCGTCTCACTCTGTCCGCCGTAGGGATTGCTGCCGGAGAAGAGATCCCCGTTATCAATCGCGTTCCTCTCGAACTTCGCCATGGGACCGTATTCACACTTCAGGATCGCCATTCCGACCATCATCACGATCGTCAGGATCGCATAGAAGTTAAAGGGGATTGCCCGAATGAACAGGTTCAGCCCCTGTCCGTCTTCCGCGAATCCGGCCACGGCAGCCGCCCAGGAGGAAATCGGCGCGATGATGCACACGGGGGCGGCAGTCGCGTCGATCAGATAAGCAAGCTTGGCGCGGGATACTTTGTATTTGTCCGTGACAGGCCGCATTACGCTGCCGACTGTCAGGCAATTGAAATAGTCATCGATGAAAATCAGCACACCCAGCGCAACGGTGACCAGCTGCGCGCCAACGCGGCTGTGAATATGCTCGCTGGCCCAGCGGCCGAAAGCCGCGCTTCCGCCGGCGCGGTTCATCAGACATACCAGGATGCCGAGAATGATCAGGAACACCAGAATACCCATATTGTAGCTGTCTGTGACGGAGGCAACGATCCCGTCGCTGAGCACCCGGTTCAGGGAACCGACCAGATTTCCTCCGGTAAACAGCAGAGCGCCGGTGAAGATGCCGATCAGCAGCGAGGAGTAAACCTCTTTGGTGATCAGGGCCAGAACAATGGCGATGATCGGAGGCATAAGGGACCAGAACGTATTGAAGACCGGGCTGGCAGCGACCGTTTCGGCTGTTTCCGCCACGGCTTCGGCCGTTTCAGCGTTTTCCGCGAGAATAGCCGACAGCGGGAAAACAGTCACCAGCACCATGAGAACCAAAAGGACCAGTTTGCTGTGCCTTTTCATGGGATACCCTTTCCGGCGGATGTCACGGGTCGGTTCCGCCTTTCGCTTATTTCAACTATATTGATTGTAGTCAAGCTTATCCTGTTCGTCAATGAATCCGATTGTACTTTTATTGTTGCTTCTGAAACGCCGGAGCGGCGCATTCCGTTTCCGTTCCGGCTATTGACAATCGTTTTTTCCTATGATAGGATGACTGTGATTTGTTCGGACAAATTTTATATCATTTCAGGGGGGGAAATCAACCATGAGCCGTTATGAATGCAGGAAATCCTCAACCGTTCTCCGTATTACCGATCCGTCCGGAGAACCGCTTCGCAATACGAAAGTACGCGCGGAACTGACCAAGCACGAATTTCTGTTCGGCACCGGCGCGTTTTTTTCCGTCCCACTGTGCGATCCGGAAGTCACCGGTGAAAAAAAGGCCTATCTGGAAAAGATCTACGACCTGTGGCACAACACGTTCAATTACGGGACCCTGAGCTTTTATCTCGGCCGTTATGAACCGCGGCGGGGACAAACGGTTGAAAAAGAAACGCTGCGCGCCGCCAAACGGCTTCAGGCTGACGGGATCACCATGAAAGGTCATCCGCTGTGCTGGCACACCGTGGCCCCCGCCTGGCTGTACGATCTGCCCTCCTCCGAGGTCCTTGAATGCTATTTTGGCCGGATCCGCCGGGAGCTGACCGCTTTCCGCGGGACCGTCGGATTCTGGGATGTCATCAACGAAGTCGTCATTATGCCCGAATTCGTCAATGAGCCGAAGACGCTCCCCCGCATGAACCCCGTGACCAGGATCTGCCGCGAGATGGGTCGGGTCCCGCTTGTCAAATCCCTGTTTGATGAAGCGCACGCGGTCGATCCCGACGCGAAGCTTCTGCTGAATGATTTCAACACCTCCGAACGCTACCGTCAGCTCATTGCCGATTGCCTGGACGCGGGCGTCGGTATCGATACGATCGGCATTCAGAGCCACCAGCATCAGGGATTCTGGGGCATGGAAAAGCTTCAGGAGGTCACGGAGCGTTTCGAGAGTTTCGGCCTTCCGATCCACTTCACTGAGAACACATTCGTTTCCGGTCATCTGATGCCTCCCGAAATCGTGGACCTGAACGACTATCAGATCCCCGAATGGCCCAGCACTCCCAAAGGCGAAGAACAGCAGAAGGAATGCCTGAAGACCATGATGGAGTATCTGTTCGACCGGCCGCTGGTCGAGGGTTTCACCACCTGGGATTTCGAAGACCATCAGTGGCTCGGCGCGCCCAGCGGCCTGATCCATTCCGACGGCACGCCCAAGAAGGCGCTGCTCTGGCTGCGTGAGATGCTGGCAACAGAGTGGCATACGGATGAAACACTGCTGACCGACGAAAACGGTTATGCCGATTTCCGCGGCTTCCGCGGGGAATACCGTCTGAGCACCGAAAACGGTCAAACCGCCGCGTTCACTCTGGGCAGGGGCTCCAAAGCGCAGTCCGTAACCCTGTGATCGTCTTTCCGGGCCGTATTCGTTCCGGACCGACGGGGATCGCCGGGGGATTCTCCCCCCGGCAATCCCCTTTTTTGGTTCCTGCGCCTGCCTTTCCGCTGTTCCTTCCGGACATCCCGCATTGATTCGGATGTCCGGGAATGATATAATAAATTGTTTCAGACCTTTCCGGAACATGCGCGGGCAGGTCGGAAGACCATACGACAGGAGATGAATCCATGATCTACGATGTTGCCATCATCGGCTGCGGCGTCATCGGCGCGGCCGCCGCTTTTGAGCTGAGCAAATACGAAGGAAACCTGCTGATCCTCGAAAAAGAAAACGATGTCGCCATGGGTGCGACCCGGGCCAACAGCGCGATCATTCATGCCGGCTACGATCCGAAGCCCGGCACGCTCATGGCAGAGCTGAATGTCCGCGGCTGCGCCATGGCCGAACAGCTCTGCAGGGATCTGAGCGTTCCTTATGAGCAAGTCGGAAGTCTGGTACTGGCCTTCAGCGACGACGAAATGGAAACCGTGAACATGCTGTATGACCGCGGTATCAGAAACGGCGTTCCGGGCATGAAGGTCCTGACTCACGACGAAGTACTCGAAATGGAGCCGCTGGTCAGTCCGAAGGTCCGGGGCGCGCTGTACGCTCCTTCCGCCGGCATCATCAACCCCTGGGATTACGCCATTGCCTTTGCCGAAACCGCCGTGGTAAACGGAGCGGTCCTGAAACGGAACGCGAAAGTGACCGGCATTGAAAAGAACGGGGATCACTATCTGATCCATACGGCAGCCGGGGATTTTGAATCAAAATATGTCATTAACGCCGCCGGCGTGGAAAGCGGTCTCATTCACGAAATGGTCGCTGAAAAAACATTTACCGTCATGCCGAACCGCGGTGAATACTACCTGCTGGACAAATGCGAGGGAGATCGCGCGGGCCGCGTTCTGTTCCAGTGTCCGAACAAGGACGGCAAGGGGGTGCTGATCTCCCCCACCACCGGCGGCAACCTGATCGTCGGTCCCAACGCCGAAGCGGTCACGGAGCCGGAACGTCCCAACAACACAGCCGCCGGGATGGCGTTCGTCCGCGAAAAAGCCGCTAAAACCATGCCGTCGCTGACCTACCAGAATTCCATCAGGAACTTCAGCGGGATCCGGGCCAACACCGATCATGACGAATTCATGATCGGCATCGCCGCTGAAAACTTCATCGATCTGGCCGGAATCAAGAGTCCCGGACTCTCCTCCTCCCCCGCGATCGCACTGAAGGCGGCGGAGCTGCTGAAAGAATGCGGTTATGACCCGAAGCCGAAGGCCGCGCCGGTCACCACCCGGAAAAAGATCCGTTTCCGCAAGCTGGATGAAGCCGGAAAGCAGGCGGTCATCCGCGAAAATCCCCTGTACGGCCGGGTCATCTGCCGCTGCGAAACGATCACGGAAGGCGAGATCGTCGACGCGATCCGCTCCCCGATCCCTCCCTGCTCCATCGACGGCGTCAAGCGCCGGGCCGGCAGCGGAATGGGACGCTGTCAGGGCGGCTTCTGCGGTCCCCGTGTGGCGGAGATCCTGCGGAGAGAGCTCGGCATCAGCGCGCTCGATATCCTTCAGGACAAAAACGGAAGCAACATCCTGATGTGTGAAACGAAAAAGGAGGCGGAATAAGATGTATGATCTGATCGTGATCGGCGGAGGTCCCGCCGGTCTGGCCGCCGCCGGCAGCGCCTGGGAAAAGGGATTGCGTAAAATTCTGATCGTCGAGCGCGACAAAGAGCTGGGCGGGATCCTGAACCAGTGCATTCATAACGGCTTCGGGCTTCACCGCTTCAACGAGGAGCTGACCGGTCCCGAATATGCCGCCCGTTTCATCCGGATGCTTCAGGACACCGGAACGGAGGTCATGACCGACACGATGGTGCTGGAAATCAACCGGGATCATGAGGTGCATGTCATCAGCGCCGCGGAAGGTTACCGCGTCCTGAAGGCAAAAAGCATCATTCTGGCCATGGGCTGCCGGGAGCGCACGCGCGGCGCCATTGCCATTCCGGGCGACCGGCCGGCCGGCGTGTTTACCGCCGGTACCGCTCAGCGCTATCTGAATATGGAAGGCTATATGGTCGGAAAGCGCGTCCTGATCCTCGGCAGCGGCGATATCGGTCTGATCATGGCCCGCCGCATGACGCTGGAAGGCGCAAAAGTGCTGGCCTGCGTGGAGGTCATGCCCTATTCCGGCGGCCTGACGCGCAACATTGTTCAGTGCCTGCAGGATTGGGATATTCCGCTATACCTGAGTCATACCGTTACCGATATCGTTGCGAAAGACGGCCGCGTCTCCCGCGCGACGGTCATGAAAGTCGATGAAAACAGGAACCCTGTCCCCGGAACCGAAATGGAATTCGACTGCGATACCGTGCTGCTGTCCGTCGGTCTGATCCCCGAGAATGAACTGACCCGCGCCGCCGGGATTGAAATGGATCCCCGGACCAGCGGGGCCGTTGTATTTGAAAATATGGAAACCTCCGTTCCCGGGATCTTCGCCTGCGGAAACGTGGTCCATGTCCACGATCTGGTCGACTATGTATCCGCGGAAAGCGAACGCGCCGGCGCGGCCGCCGCGGCCTGTGTGCTTTCATCCCCCGCGGACGCGGAAGCGACTCCGCTCCGGGCCGGGCCGGATGTCGGATATACGGTTCCGATGAAGATCCGGACAGAGCGCGTGGAAAAAGCCGCGGATGTCTTCTTCCGCGTGCGGCGGGTTTTCCGGGAAAGCGTGATCGAAGTATCCTGCGGCGATGAAAAGCTGTTAAGTTTCCGCCGGGATCATATGACGCCGGGAGAAATGGAGCATATCCTGCTTCCCCGGAAGGTTCTCGATGCCGCAAAAGGCCGTGAAATCCTCATTTCCGCGAAGGAGGCAGAGTAATATGAAAGAGCTTGTATGCATCGTTTGTCCCCGCGGCTGCCGGCTGAAGGTCGACGAGGAAAACGCTTATGCCGTCACCGGCAATTCCTGTCCCCGCGGCGCTGAATACGGAAAAAACGAAATCAGCGATCCGACCCGCGTGCTGACCTCCACCGTCCGGATCGAGGGCGCGCTTTATCCCCGCTGTCCCGTTCGGAGCGACCGCCCTGTCCCGAAGGGGATGATGATGGAGATCATGAAAAAGCTGAACGCCGTCACCCTCGTCTCACCGGTCGAAGCAGAGACCGTCATTCTTGAAAACGTCGACGGACGCGGTGCCAATATCATCACATCCAAAAAACTTTGATCTTTCTTCCCCGGCAGCCCGTGCAAAAAATGTCCGTCCGCGGATCAGGAAAGGAAATTCCGTATGAAAGCAATTCAGGTGCTGTGCGTACTGATGTTTGAAGGAACAGGAACCTTTCAGATCGTTACCGGTTCCCTGCTGATACTCGGTCTGTGGCAGATATTCCGGAAGTGCGGTTTCCCCGGATGGATGGCTCTGATCCCCGGATGGCGCGAGTATGTTCTGGCCCGCTGCGCTTCGCGGGAGGATGAAGGCAGAGTCCTGTTCATCGCCTGCCTCGGATATCTCGCATTCACGGTCGCCGATGACTTTATGCCGGCAACCGCGTCCCTGAATGCTTTTCAAACCCTGCTGTTCCTGATCTTCGGTTTTTTCCGGATCATCTACCGCATCCGGATCTCCATCGGGCTGACCAAAGTGTTCGGACGGAAAAAACGCTGGGCGATTCTCTGGTCCCTGGTGGAATCTTTGACCGCCGCGATCTGGGGATTCAACCCGCATTTCCAGCCCGAATGGCGGGAAAGCGACATCCGTCAGGAGGTAGATTCCTACTTCAGCGGCGCCCGTTCCGAAATCATGGAGAACGGTCTGACCGTGAACCTTGAAAAGCGGACCACCCGCGAATTCCTGACGGTCAAAACCCTGCTCCGGGATATTCATATGGGCATTGAACCCGGTCATATGGTCCTGCTTCTCGGCGGCTCCGGCGCCGGAAAAACCACGCTTCTGAACGCCGTCAACGGATATGAGAAAGCGGATGCCGAAGTATTCCTGAACGGTGGAAATGTCTACAGCGAATATAAACAGATGCAATATGAGATCGGATTTGTTCCTCAGCAGGATCTGACCCGGTTCGAGGACACCGTGCTCTTCACCCTGCGGGACGCCGCAATGCTTCGTCTGCCGGTTGAATTTTCAGCGGCAGACCGGGAAGCCCGGGTTCAGGACGTCATGAACACCTTCGGTCTGACCGCCGTAAAGGACAGCCTCGTCGGAAAGCTCTCCGGCGGGCAGCGCAAGCGTCTGTCCATTGCAATGGAATTTCTGTCCAACCCCTCCCTGTTCATCCTGGATGAACCCGATTCCGGACTCGACGGGGTCATGGCCCGGGAACTCATGGAGGAGCTCCGGAAGATCGCGGACAGCGGCAAGATCGTCATTGTGATCACCCATACGCCGGACCGGGTGATCGATCTGTTCGACGATGTCATCGTGCTGGCAAAGGATGCTTCCGGAACCGGCCGTCTCGCCTGGTTCGGGCCGGTCGACAAAGCCAGGACATTCTTCGGATGCCCGGAGATGGAGCAGATCGTCCTTCGCGTCAACCGGAAGGACGAGGGCGGCGAAGGGCGTGCCGACGAGTTCATCAGAAGATATTCGGAGGAACTGTGCCATGCGTAAAAAGACAGCTCGCGTCCGTCTGCGTCATCGCTCCAGAATTGCCCAGATCCCGATCTGGCTTGGAAAGCGTTTCCGCGGCTTCATCTATATGAACGACTGGAAAATGCTCCCTATGGCCGCTGTCATCGCGGCCCTGGTGTCCATGGTGATCCGGCGGAATATGTTCGTCAATATGGAAGGGACCCTGATGGGCGCCTTTGCGCTGACCTGCGTCGGCATCTGGAACGGCTGTTTCAACGCCATTCAGGTGATCTGCCGCGAGCGCGGGATCGTCAAGCGTGAGCATCGCTCCGGGATGCATATTTCATCCTATGTAATCGCCTGCATGATCTATCAGGCGGTCCTGTGCCTGGCACAGTCCGCCCTGACCGTCTTTGTTTGCAGGATATGCGGAGTCAGATTTCCGGATGAAGGATTCATGACTTCCTCCATGCTGATCGAAATCGGCGTTTCCATTTTTCTGGTCACCTATGCCTCCGATATGCTTTCCATGCTGATCTCCGCGGTTGCCCGTTCCACCACAGCCGCCATGACGGTCATGCCGTTCCTGCTGATTTTCCAGCTCGTTTTTTCCGGCGGATTTTTCTCTCTGCCCCAATGGGCGCAAGGATTATCCGGCCTGACTCTGTCCCGTTTCGGAATGAATGCGATCTGCGTCCAGGCGGATTACAACAATCTGCCCATGAAAGCCGGATGGACCGCGCTGGAAGGGATGCAGAACGAAACCGTTGAGGGGACCGTGAAACTCGGCGAACTTGCCGGCCTGTTAGGCACCGGAACCGTATCGGCGGATCAGCAGGATCCGGAATCTCTGACCGAAATCATGAACGGGTTCACTGAAAATCCGCTGCTGAAAGACGTAGTCGAACAGGATCTCCATTATTCCTTCCGGATCGGGGATGTCCTGGACAAACTTGGCCGGGACGACGTGCGGAAAGCCGTGCAGGAAAGAACGTCCGTCTCCTCCCGGAGGCCGGATTACAACAGGACCAGAGAAAACGTATGGAATAACTGGTTCCCGCTGATCGGGTGGGCCTTCCTCTACGCCGCGATCGCGATCTTCCTTCTGGAATTTATTGACCGCGATAAAAGATAGCCGCGCGTCCGTCACTGTTCCGGACCGCTGTGCCGGAAGCAGATTGCAGTTTCCGGCATAGCCGGCCGGGATCCGCACATGAATGAATACGATAAACGGCAGAAGGCGTTCCCAATGGAACGCCTTCTGCCGTTTATTACTCATTCTTCTTTTTCAGACCGTGTACCGCAA
Organism: uncultured Clostridia bacterium; assembly: GCA_937906775.1. Classification (GTDB taxonomy): domain Bacteria; phylum Bacillota; class Clostridia; order Christensenellales; family Aristaeellaceae; genus Aristaeella. Next base: position 35,253 of record CALCUD010000074.1, on the reverse strand, counting down.
CCAGGCTCAGTCCCAGTGCAAGCAGACCCGTCAGCAGCCACAGGATCGGACGCGCGCCGTCTCCCGTCTTCGGGGGGCAGGCATTGGTGATGGTTCCTCCGTTATAGACCCGGTCATCCGCATCCTCATGCGGTGCTGTATTGGCATATGTTGTCCTCATGCCCTTCACCGGTTCTTCAACAACATAATAGACAGCATTCTCCCCGTTCCGGGTCCTCGGCAGATTGTTCCAGGTATACCATCCGTTCTTGTCCGGTCCGGAAGGCTTCCGGCCGGTCGCTTCATCGTTACAGTACAGCGTCAGGGTAATGGGCGGTTTCGGATCTTTATCGGTCATTCCTTCCACAGCAGCAAAACCAGCATCATGCAGATCTGTTTCAGCAAATTCGTCTTCCCGGCCGGATTTTTCATAACGGTGACCTCCTGATTTTACCAATGGCTGACTTCCGTCAGTTTTCAACTTCTTGTGGTGCTGTGCGGGCATACGTATACTTATACCACTACATTATGTACTATATCAAAAGCAACTGTACATTTAATTATTTGATACAATTGTGCTCGGAATTAATAATTCTGCAATATTTTCACAAAAAAAGAACGCAGCCGCAACTGCGCTCATCCGTCCCGTTCAGACTGTGATAACCGGACCTTCCCTGTCAGGGTAACTGTTCCGTTCCTTTGGACCCGAACAAGCAGGGTCCCTCCCGGCTGGAGGACCTCGGTCTCCGTCACCTGCCCGTCCGTCTCGCGGGCACGCAGGAGTCCGATGGCTGTGCTGCCGCTCCCGCATCCGGTTTCCCAGACGCAGGATCCGGTCGTCCGGACATATACCAGCGGCCGCATAAATCTCCCGTCCCATTGGAGCAGACCCACCGCGTCGTCCGGAAGTTCGGATACGCTTTGCCGGAGTATGCGCTCTGCCTCCTCGCATGGAAGCGAACCCGGAAAAACCAGATGCGCGATTCCGTCCAGCCGTATGCCCCGCAGATCGTACCCGTCCGCGGTGAAGGAAAAGAATTCACAAGCAGCCGGCATTTCGACCGTACCCTCGTATCCGTCCGTCAGAAGCCGGACGGTGCAGGTCAGCGGTTCTTTCGCGCCGGTCACTTCGAGTTTCAGCCTCCGCGTTTCTTCGGGGCGGATCCCCGATTCTCCGGCAATCCAGCAGGCTGTCGCCATCGTCGCGTTGGCGCAGAACTCGCCGCCCATCATCTCCAGACGTGCGGCGGAACCGGACGAAAGAGGCGGAACCAGATACCCCACCTGCTCACAGGAAGGAAGCAGGGACGCGGTCACCTCCGGCCTTTCCTCCGGCGGGACCGGGTCCAGGACCAGTGTCGTCAGGTTTCCGGTAGGATCCAGGGTCACATATCGGTAATCCGTCATTTTTCCTGCATTCTCCTCAGGAACTGAATCGTTCTTTCCTGGCTCGGATGATCGATCACATCCCGGGGATCCCCCTGTTCCACAATGACCCCGCCGTCCATAAAGATCACCCGGTCGGATACGTCTCTGGCAAAGCTCATTTCGTGCGTTACGATGACCATGGTCATCTTTTTTTCAGCCAGTTTCCGGATGACCCGCAGGATCTCTCCCGTCAGTTCCGGATCAAGCGCCGAAGTCGGCTCGTCAAAGAAGAGGATCCGCGGATTCATGGCAAGCGCCCGCGCGATGGATACCCGCTGCTGCTGACCTCCGGAAAGCTGGCACGGATAAGCGTCCGCTTTGTCGGAAAGGCCCATCTGCTCCAGCAGCGCTCTGGCTTCCTGCTCCACCTCGGCGCGCTGCCGTTTCTGGACGAGCACAGGCGCTTCCATGACATTTTTCAGAACGGAGTAATGGGGAAACAGATTGAAATTCTGAAACACCAGTCCGAATTTGTTCCGGATGTTCTGAAGTTCCTTCGGAGGCGCATAAACAGCGCGTCCGCCCTCATCCCGGACGGCATACACGCCGTCATAGATCAGATCTCCCCCGTCCATGGTCTCAAGGAGAGTCGCGCAGCGGAGCAGCGTGGACTTTCCGCTTCCGCTGGGACCGATCACGGACAGGACCGTTCCTTCCTCGACGGAAAGGCTCAGATCAGTCAGAACGGTATTATCGCCGAACTGTTTCCGGCAGTGATTGATTTCAAGCAGTCTGGACATGATCTCTCACCTCTCCTTACTTATAATAATTCATGGATTTTTCGACGCGTCCCATGATGAAATCCACGATCGCGTTGAATACGAAATAGAACACGCCCGCGACGATAAACGGGATAAAGCTCGTCTGGGAATTCGCGATCTGCTTGCCGATGGTAAACATCTCCTGATAGGAGACCGTGAAAGCCATGGAGGTATCCTTCACAAGGGTAACCACCTCGTTGGTGATACTCGGCAGGATCCGTTTGATCACCTGCGGAAGAATGATCCGTAAAAAAGTCTGTACCTTTGTATATCCGAGAACCTCGGCAGCTTCGTACTGACCCTTCGGCATGGATTCAATCCCGCCCCGGTAGATTTCCGCGAAATATGCCGCGTAGTTGATCGCAAAGGCGATCACGACAGGAATAAGTTTATTCCTGGAAACGGACAGGCCGAACAGATAATAGGGCCCGTAAGTCACCGCCAGCAGCTGCAGCATCAGCGGCGTACCGCGAAGGACCGAGATCACCGCGCGGGTAATCCCTGACAAAATCCGGTTTTTGCTCATCCGCGCCAGAGCGACCAGCATTCCCAGCGGCAGAGAAAAAATCAGAGTCAGAAAGAAAATAGCGCAGGTCTTCCCCAGGCCTTCGCTCATTTTGATTACCATCGTCCAGATTGTCATGACCAGACCCCTTTATCACATAAAGTCCCGGAGGCCGGCAGGGCCTCCGGGGCTGACCGTTGAGCCTACAGATTACTGAGCGTTCAGGAAAAGCAGATTATTCACGATATCCGGATATTTTTCGGCGATCGCGGCATAAGTGCCGTCGGCAACCAGTTCCGCCACCGCGCCTTCGATCTTCGCGCACAGATCGCTGTCGGTGCTGCGGAAAGCGATGCCGTACTGTTCGGCACCCAGGTTCTCGTTCAGGATCACCAGGTCCGTACGGTCTCCGACATAAGCAGCCGCGACAGGCAGATCAACGAACACGGCATCGGCGGCGTTGCCTTCCAGCTCCGTGAAGCAGTTCAGGAAGCTGTTGCAGGTCACCAGCTGGCCGAAGCCCGCGGTCAGATCCGCCAGATCGCCGTTCAGCAGCGCTTCGCCGGAAGTACCCAGCTGAACCGCGACAAACTTACCGGCCAGATCCGCGGAGGAAGCGATCCCGCTGTCCGCCTTCACGACCAGAACCTGCGTATTGTCATAATAAGGCGCGGAAAGCACATAGCCGGCTTCCTTCATGGAATCCAGAATGGTCATGCCGGACCAGACGCAGTCACATTCGCCGGCGTCCAGCTGGACCAGTTTCTCGTCCCAGTTGACACCGAAAACCTGGAAATCCAGACCCAGCTTTTCACAGGCAGCCTTGCAGATCTCGACGTCAAAGCCGGTATATTCGCCGTTGTCGTCCAGATAGCTGAAGGGCGGATATTCCGGGTCGATTCCCATCGTAAAGGTATCCGCCAGCGCGGCGGCGGCCGTCAGCATCATTGTCAGGGCCAGAACCAGAGCAAGCAGTTTCTTCATAAAAAACAATCCTCCTCGGACCCTCATCGGGGTCTGTCTCTTTGATACATCCGTACATTACCACTTTATCGAGCTAAAGTCAAGCGTTTTTCCCAAAATCACTGTCCCGTTTTTTTCCGCCCCGGATAAATCGTTTCACCGGCATGATTTGTATTGTTCAAACCGTCAGTTTGCGATATACTGGAAGTTGGGATTTTATGAAGGAGAGGGGTTTCCGGTCATGCAGGAAAATCAGGATCTGGTCGCCAGCCTGAACCATTCGGGCAAGCGGCTGAGCAAAAGTCACCGGAAAATCGCCGACTATATCACGACCCACTACGACAAAGCCGTATTCATGACGGCGGAACGTCTCGGAAAAGCCGTCGGCGTCAGCGAAAGCACCGTTGTGCGCTTCGCTTCTGCGATGGGGTACGACGGATATCCCCAGATGCAGCGAAGTCTGCAGGAACTGGTGTCCCACCGGCTGACCGCCAATCAGCGGATCGCGATGTCCTCCGAATTGGAACCGGGCAGTGTTCTTTCCACCGTCCTGAAAAGCGATATCCAGAATCTTCACAACACCCTTGAAGCATTGGATCCCGCTGTTTTCGACGATGTTGTCGACCGTCTTCTGAACGCCCATGCCATCTATGTGATGGGGCTTCGCAGCGCAGCTCCTCTGGCGCAGTTCCTGGGCTATTATCTTCATTTTATCTTTGATAATGTCCATCTGATCTCGAGCGGTTCCACCGATGTGTTCGAAGAGATCGTTCAGCTGAAGGAAAAGGATGTTCTCGTCGGGATCTCCTTTCCCCGCTATTCCACCCGTACGCTGGAAGCCATGCGTTTCGCGCGGCATTCGGGCGCGCAGGTCGTCGCCGTGACGGACGGTCCCCTGAGCCCTCTGTGCAGCACGGCGGACGCCTGTCTGACCGCCCGGACCGATATGTCGTCCTATGTGGATTCGCTGGCCGCTCCGCTCAGCGTCATCAACGCCCTGCTGGTCGCTCTCGGTCTGCGCCGAAGAGACGCGCTTTCACAGCATTTCCGTCAGCTTGAAAGCATCTGGGATACCTATCAGGTTTATCTGGAGGAAGAACGTCATGGCTGAAATTCTGATCATCGGCGGCGGCGCCTCCGGGATGATGGCGGCCCTGTACGCCGCCCGTGCCGGCGCGGCTGTGACCCTTCTTGAACACAACGAAAAGCTGGGCAAAAAAATCTACATCACCGGAAAAGGCCGGTGCAACGTCACCAACGATTGCACGCTGGATGAGTTCCTCGTGCAGGTCCCCCGGAATCCCAGATTTTTGTACAGCGCCCTTTCCTTCTTTTCACCCCGGGATATGATCGCTCTGCTGGAAAGCGCCGGATGTCCCACGGTCGTCCAGCGCGGACGGAGAGTCTTTCCGTCCACTGAAAAAGCCAGCGATGTGACCCGGACTCTGACGGGTCTGCTGCGTGCTCTCGGCGTCCGGATCCGCCTGAACGCGGAAGTATCCTCTCTGGTGATCAGGGACGGCAGCGTCGCGGGAGTCCGTCTGCAAAACGGGGAAACGCTGTCCGCCGACGCGGTGATCGCGGCGACCGGCGGAAAAAGCTATCCGATGACCGGTTCCACGGGGGACGGATACCGGCTGGCCTCGGAGGCGGGGCATACCGTTCTTCCCGCTGTTCCCGTTCTTTCCGCGCTGGAATCCGCTTCAGACTGGCCGAAGGATCTTCAGGGACTGAGTCTGAAAAATGTGGAGCTGACGCTGAAGCGCGGAAAGAAAGTCCTCTACAGCGAGCTGGGTGAAATGCTGTTCACGCATTTCGGCTACTCCGGCCCCCTGATCCTGGAAGCCAGCTGTCATCTTCCGGATCCCGTTTCCGAAGCGTCGCTTTCTCTGGATCTGAAGCCCGGGCTGAACCGGGAGCAGCTGGACGCCCGTCTCCGGCGGGATTTTGAAGCCGCCGGGAAAAAGCAGCTGAAAAACGTTCTTCCCGCGCTGCTGCCCGTCCGGCTGGCGGAACTGTTCCCGACGCTGTGTCAGCTTTCTCCGGATCTGGTCTGCAATCAGATCACATCCGTCCAACGGGAATCCCTGCTGGACGCGCTGAAATCGCTTCCACTCCCGATCAAAGGGCTGCGCCCGCTCAGCGAAGCCATTGTCACCCGGGGCGGCGTTTCCGTCCGGGAGGTCAATCCGGGCACGATGGAAAGCAAGCTTTGTCCGGGGCTTTATTTTGCCGGCGAACTGCTGGATGTGGACGCCCACACCGGCGGGTACAACCTTCAGATCGCATTTTCTACCGGCGCGCTTGCCGGTGATTCTGCCGCCCGGCGCGGCGTATAAAAGGAGTTTCTGATCTTTCATGCAGTATATTGTTCTCGACCTCGAATGGAATCAGCCCCTGTCCTGGCAAAGCGCAGTCTGCAAAAAAGTCGGCGACCGCCTGATCTTCGAAATGATCCAGATCGGCGCGGTCAAACTGAATGAGGATCTGGAGATTGAAGACAGTATTTCCATTCCGATCGCCCCGACGCACTACATCAAGATCCACCCACGGATCCGGAAAATGACCGGTCTCGGTCCGGAGGAACTGGCAGGAGCGCCGGCGTTCCGGGAAGCGCTGGAGCGTTTTTCCGCCTGGTGCGGAAACGATTATACTCTGCTGACCTGGGGATGCGACGACGTCAGCGTTCTGCAGCAGAACATCGATTTCTTCGAATGCGGGGATATTCCGCTGGCGCCCCTGTGCGATATTCAGAAACTGTTCAGCGATGTTCATAAACTGAAGGACCGTTCCGGCCTCAAATCGGCGATGGAACTGCTTCAGATCGAGCCGGATGAATCCATGGCCTTTCACAACGCGCTGAACGACGCGTATTATACCGCGCTTGTTTTCAAAACGCTTCCGGATCCCGCGGCGGTCCTGAAATACACGCAAACGCCGAAAAAACTGATCCATTCCCGCCCCGCGCGGGACAAAAATCCCGGAGAGGTTTTCAATTCCGTCCAGGAAGCCATGCAGAGCGATACCGTATTGAAGCCTGTCTGTCCGCGCTGCGGAAGGATTATGACGCTGGACGGCGAATATATACCCCAAAGTGCCGATAAATACATGGCTGTCGCCAAATGCAGGAACCACGGCCGGATCCTGATCCGGCTCCGGTTCCGTATCGATGAAGACGGAAAGCGTTGTCTCTCCCATTCCACCGCGCCGGCTTCCGGAGCCAATGTAGCCTATCTGCATACCAAGCAGCTTCAGGTCGCCCGGCAGCGGGAGGCATGGCTGGCCGAACACGGCACTCTTCCGGATCCCGATGAAGAACTGATGCGTTCCAATCCCAACAATATGCCTTTCGATAACTGAATAAGGAGGACTCTGTATGAAGATCCGCTCATTCAACAATGAAAAAGAATTTCAGGACGGCGCCACGGTCCTGGAGTGTCTGCGCGGGCTTGACGCTTTCCCGAAAGGAACGCTCGCGGCCCTGAACGGGGGGGTTGTCGTTGAATTGAACGACAGGCTCCGCGATGACGCGACGCTGGTCCCGCTGACGCTGGAACACGAGGAAGGACGCCGGATCTATGAACGTTCCCTCCGTTTTGTCATGTTGCTGGCCCTGAAACATCTGTACCCGTTCGCTCAGGTCCGGATCGAGTATTCTGTCGGATACGGTGTGTTTGTCCGGCTTCCCGCCATCGATCTGCACCGTCAGGACATCGTCCGGATTGAAAACGAAATGCGTCATATCATCGAACAGGATCTGCCTTTCGAAAAAGTCCAGATCAGCCGCGAAGACGCCATTGAATACTTTCTGGAGGAGCAGCAGCCGGATAAGGTGGAACTGCTGATGCACCGTCCCTCCCCGTCCATCCGGATGTATCGGATCGACGGAATGATGGAATATTTCTACGGCGCCATGACCGTATCCACCGGCTATGTCCGGGTCTTTACCCTCTTCGAGCTCCGGGGCGGTTTTGTCCTTCAGCTTCCCGCCGGGGCCGATTTTGAGCACGCTGCGCCCTACATCTACCGTCCGAAGCATCTGGAGATCTTCAGCCAGAGCGCGCACTGGTGCGATATCCTCGGCATAAAGAACGTAACGGATGTCACAACGATGATCGAACAGAAGCATCTTCGTAATTTCATCCGGGTAAACGAAGCGCTTCACGAGAGCGCGCTGGCCGAAATCGCCGGACGGATCTCCGCGCAGAACAAGCATGTCGTGCTTGTCGCCGGTCCGTCCTCCAGCGGAAAAACCACCTTTGCCGGCCGTCTGGCGATCCATCTGCAGGTCGAAGGTCATCCTTCCCGCAGGATCTCCATGGACGATTTCTATATCAACCGGGCCGATATGATCCCCGACGCGGACGGGCATGTCGATCTGGAAGCGCTGGACGCGGTCGATCTCGCGCTCATGAATGAAAAGATCGGCGCGCTTCTGTCCGGCGAAAAAGTGCAGATGCCCGTTTTCAACTTCACGACCGGATGCAGGGAATATTCTGAAGAGCCGATAACGCTTGATCCGGATGAGGTCCTGATCATCGAGGGCATTCACGGTCTGAATCCGAAAGTCGCGGAATGCTTCCCGGTGGATGAGGTTTTCAAGATCTTTGTCAGCGCCCTGACCTGTCTCAACCTGGACGACCACAACCGGATCCGTACCACGGACGTCCGCCTGCTTCGCCGTCTCGTCCGGGACAGTCAGTTCCGCGGCACTCCCTCCGAACAGACCCTGTCCATGTGGCCCGATGTCCGCCGCGGCGAGGAAAAATGGATCTTTGCGTATCAGGAGAACGCCGATATCATGTTCAACAGCGCGCTTCACTATGAGCTTCCCATTCTGAAAAAATATGCCTATGATCTGCTGAAGGACGTCCCCGTTTCCTCTCCGAACTACCTGCTGGCCCGCCGTCTGATCAAAACCATGAACTATCTGCCGGAGATTGATCCGGAGCTGATGACGGAGATCCCTCCGCTTTCTCTCCTTCGTGAGTTTATCGGCGGATGCACGCTTGAGCAGGATTGATCTCCTTCCATACGGAACCCCGGACAGCCCGCTTCGGCGGGCTGTTCTGTATTGACAGGAGTTTTATCCGTTCATACAATATGCTGGATCATTGTTCAGGAGGTTTTTTTATGAAGAAAGTGCTTTCCTTTATTCTCTGCGCGGGGCTGCTGCTCGGATGCGGGGTTTCTCTCGCGGATGTCAGCGGCAGACCGGCCGCCGATTACGACCCGCCGGCCTGCGCGCTGGCCGAAAAGTACGGATTCAAGCTCGGGATCTGTCTTTCCCCGAATCAGCTGCAGGACAAAACATATCTGGAGGTCCTGAAGGGACAGTTCAACACCACGACCTGCACCAATGAAACCAAGGCCTATTCCCTGCTCGACAAAAGCAGATCCCAGAAGAGCGAAGACGGAATGCCGCGAATGAACTACACGATGGCCGACCGGATGCTCACTTTCGCCCAGGTCAACGGGATCGGCGTTCGCGGTCATGTTCTGACCTGGGACGCCTATATGTCCGAATGGTTCTTCCATGAGGATTATGATGAAAGAAAACCCGTCGCGTCCCGCGAAGTGATCCTGGCCAGAATGGAAAGCTACATCACGCAGGTCGTCACGCATTTCGAAACCGAATTCCCCGGCGTCATCTACTGCTGGGACGTGGTCAACGAGGCCATGGGTGACAACCCCGCCGAATATCAGGCGGATGATCCCCGCCACATCCGCACCGTCCGGAACGGAGCGCCGAATCCTTTCTACGCGTATGTCGGCCCCGATTATGTCGAATATTCCTTCCTGTTCGCGAAAAACGCCGTGGAAGCGCTGAACGCCGATATCCGCCTGTTCTACAACGATTACAATATGCTCTACGCGGACAAGCGGAACGCCGCGAAGTATCTGGTCGAAAGCATCAACTCCTTCGCGCAGGATGAAAACGGAAACGACCGCAAACTGATCGACGGGATCGGCATGCAGGGCTACATGGGCGGATACGGCGTTCAGTCCGGCTGCCTCGCGGAAGATCTGATCACCAACACGCGCGACAGCATCATGGCGTTCGACGCGCTCGGCATGGAAGTCCATATCACCGAAATGGCGCTCCGGAACTACGAGGAGGAACACATTGCCGAGCACGCAGAGTTCTACGGACGGATGTTCAGAATGCTCCGGAGCGTCAACGAAAAGCTGGGACACAACGCCCTGACCTCCGTCACGATCTGGGGCGTCAACGATGTTCCGAAAACCGGTCCCGAATACACCTGGAAGCTGAACAGCACCCTGGGCGGAATTCTCACCGTAAAAAACGAGATCAAGACTTCCTTTGAGGAAATGTACAAAGCGCTGAACGGGGACTGACCCTCTCCTCGCCATGCAAAAATCCGGACGGAATCATTCGGTTCCGCCCGGATTTTCTGTATTCAGGATTCCTTCAGCGTGATTTCCTGAACATCCGATTCCTCCACGGTCATATACACCGTTTTCTGGTTCGTATAGATCACTTTGCCCGGAGCGGCTCCGGAAGGTTTTTTCACATAGCGTTTCTGCGTATAATCAACGGGAACCGAAGAGCTTCGCTGACCCTTGCTGTACCAGGCCGCCAGCTGCGCCGCCCGGCGAAGGGTCGTCTCAGGAACAGAACCCTCCGAACGGATAATCACATGGCTCCCCGGCATATCCTTCGCATGGAGCCAGATCTCGCCCGGTCTCGCCCCCTGGGTCAGCCGGTCGTTCTGGACCGCGTTCTTCCCGACCGCAATCTCGATCCCGTCCTCGGAAATATACAGATAAGGTTTGCTGGGCGGAAGCGCCCGCTGCTGACGGCGATTGGATATTTTTTTCATATACCCCGCGCGGATCAGGTCCTGCCGGATCTCCTCCAGTTCGCTCTCGCCGACGCATTTGCCGACATCCAGCAGCATGCCTTCCAGATAATCCAGTTCCCGCAGCGTTTTTTCCTTTTGTTCAGCCGCGGTTTCACGGGCAGACCGCGCTTTCTGGTATTTTTTGAAATACCGCTGCGCGTTCTGACTCGGCGTCAGCCGGATATCCATGGGGATCGTCATTTCCCGGCCGTCCGGATCGTACCAGTTGGGAAGGGTGACCTCCGTCATTCCTTTTTTCAGCCGGTACAGATTCGCGTTGATGATCTCCCCCATGATCCGGTACTCTTCCATCCGCGCCGCTCCGGCCAGTTCCTCCTCCTGCAAAGCCAGTTTCTTTTCGCAGCGTTCGACCTGCCCTTTCAGCAGCCGGACCATGGACGCGCTTTTCTGATTCAGCCTGTCCCGGGCGTCGCGGGAACCGAAGTAGGCCTCCAGCGCTCTGCTGACAGTAGGATAGGAACGCTGACGGGAAAGTTCTGCGGACAGATAGGGGAACGCGAAAACCTCCTCCGGATTTCCGTTTTCATCCGCCGTCACGACCGGAGAAGTCATTTCGGGCAGCCGTTTCAGAAAATCCGCAAGACGCGCGCATGTCTCCGGAAGGGAATCCGGTCGCTCTTCTCCGGGCCGGAGGACGCGGAAAGCCAGTTCCCTTGCGGCAGGATTGCTGAGTCCGCATACAGAATTGGCCAGCGCCCGGTGGAAAGGAACATCTCCTTCCCTTGCGATCCTCTCCGCCAGCCGCTCCGGGGTCCAGTCCGCAGGGCCGAGCTTATCCTGCGCCGGCGGTTCCTCATAGGTCAGTCCCGGAAGGATCTGGCGCACCCGGCTCATTTCCCCGTTGACATGGCGGGCAGCCTCCAGGATCCTGCCGTTTTCATCCAGCAGCATCAGATTCGAATGACGGCCCATAATCTCCAGGATCAGCCGCCGCAAAACATGATCCCCCAGTTCATTGACTGTATCGAAGTCAAAATAAACGACGCGGTCCCCGTCGATCTGCCGGATATCCGTCACCCGTCCCCCCATCAGCTGTTTCCGGAGCAACATGCACAGCGCCGGCGGCTCCAGCGGATTGGGAAAGCTGCTTTCCGTCAGATGGCAGCGCGCGTTGTTGGGCGAAGCGCAGAGCAGCAGTTTTTTATTCTGATTGTCCGCCCGGATCAGAAGGATCACCGTATCCCGCTCCGGCTGCGTGATCCTGTCCACGCGTCCGCCGGTAAGCTCGTTCTTCAGTTCCCGGGCTGTAAAACCGACCGTAAGTCCGTCCATAGGCATTGGGCTCAGCTCCTTTATCACCGTCCAGTATATGACGAAAGGATCAAAAAAGGAAGGAAAAAGAGTCAGGTTCCGGAGCGTCCGTCTCTCCTTGACATCTGCCTTCTGTGGGCATATCATTAATTAGTTATCATCCTTTATCGGGAAGTGAGAAGATTGTTACGTCGGATACTCCTCGTTCTGATTGCTGTCATGATTCCGTTCGCGGCCTTCGGGGAAGATCTTTCCCCGGAATACGAAGCGGCCTTTCCGCCGGTCGAATCCGCGCTGGATATGGACAATCTGACTTATGATGACGGATCTCTGTCCGTCAGGATCGAAAAAGACATCGCGTTCGACACGAATGTCTATTACGTTTACGTGACCGTCACCGATCCGGGCCAGCTGAGAACCGCGCTCTCCGCGCCGTATCCCTCCAAGCAGTGGACCACCGCGGCGACGATCGCGAAGCGAAACAACGCCGTGCTGGCCATCAACGGGGACTTCTTTTCCTATCATCAGACCGGGTATGTCGTCCGCGAGGGCAAGGAGCTGCGCAAAGCGCCCGTCTCCTCAAGAGATACGCTCATCATTGACGAAAACGGCGATCTGACCATCATCGATCACTCCAGCAACAAGAGCATTGAGGAATTCCCGCGCGAGATCCGTCAGGCCTTCTGTTTCGGCCCCGGCCTGATCATCGACGGAGAGATCGCTCAGTTCAAGTACGCCGAAAAAACCTCCTGCGGATATCCGACCAAAGCGCAGCGGATGATCTTCTGCCAGCTGGAACCGCTGAGTTATCTCTTCTTCGCCACGGAAGGACCCGAGCAGAATCAGCCGGGGCTGACCATTCCGGAATGCGTGTCGCTTCTGAAGGACCTTGGGATCCGGCAGGCCTACAATCTCGACGGCGGCAACTCCACCAGCGTCGTTCTGTGCGGAACAAAGATCAACGCGGTCGGCGCCAAGGTCCGGGATATCGGGGATATCATCTACTTTGCCACTGCGGTCGCTCCCTGAGCTTCTGTACAAATAATATTCAGAAAAGAGATCCTGCGTCATGAAAAAGCTCCTGTGCTGCCTTCTGATTCTTGCCATGGTCCTGCCCCTTTCCGCCGCCGGAGCCGAAGGTTCCGCCGAAGCCGTTTCGCTCGCGTTTGCCTGTCACAGCGCGAACGACAAGGAAATCGACGCCTCCCCCGTCACGGACGGAAGCGATGAGACCGGGATCGCCCTGAAAAAGGACAAAAAATGCCCGATCATCCTTGTCCTGGATGAATCCGCCGCGTGTCATGCCCTGTATTTCAGGCTTTCCGACGCGCCGGATCAGATGGAGCTTCAGCTCCAGAACGAAAAGAAAAAATGGGAATCCGTCCTTGTTCAGAAGTCCCCCGGCGTGGAGTTCACGGTCCCTGTTGACGGGCTGAGCGGAAAGATCAAGGTCATCTTTTCCTTTTCCAACGGCGTAGCACTGAACATCAAAGAGATCCGCTGCTTCTCGGAAGGGACCCTTCCGGATACCGTTCACACCTGGAAATCCGCCGATACCGCGGATGTCCTGCTGGTCGCCGATTCTCTGGACAGTATCGACCTTTCCTCCCTGCAGGCTCTGTGCGAAAATGGGCTGAACGTCATGATCGCCGGATTCTCGGCCGAAACTCCCCTGCTCACCCTGCAGGACGCTTACCGCGAAGCCGGACTTGAATACGCTCCCCTGCTGTATACCGGTCCGATCAATAAGAAAGAAAGCAAGGAAAAGCTTGTCGCCGACTGGATCCGCCGCTATCAGCCGCTGCTGGCGGTCTCCGACGGCGCTCTGACCGAAACGCTGTCCCTGGCCGCGGAGAACGCGGTTGATCCCGCCTGGAATCCGGACAGCGCGGCCGAATACGGCGTCTGGGCGCTTCCGGCCCGGGCCTGCGATTCCGATGATTATGCCGCCATGGCGGATGAACTGGCCTCCCGCGACAACGACCTGCTGCGGGAATGGTGCGCGTCCCGGTTCGCTGAGGCGGAACACGCTTCCGTTTCGGATATTCCCTATCCGGCGGACCGTCTGGAGAACGGATATCTGGCTGAGGGCGAGTTTGTCTACGAAAATGCGGACGACGGGCTCTGGGCCTATCTGAGTCCGACCCTTCAGGTCGAGATCGTCCGCTACGCAATGCCGGATGTTCCGCACCGCTGGTTTGAAGCGAACGTGATCTTCAAGCCCGAATCCGAAATGCTGCGTCAGCATGTTTATGTCAACGCGACGTTCAAAGGCCAGCAGATCTATCCCGAAACGCTCGCCCAGACTTCCAGACTGGTTTTCGCCGTGAACGGGGATTACTATCCCTACCGGGCGGACAAAAAAATGAATGTCGGCAATATTATCCGTCAGGGGACCGTCCTGTACAATTTTGACCCGAAACATTCGCTGAAATATCCGAATCTGGATACCATGGTCCTTCGGGACGACGGCACCCTTTCCGTATACGCCGCTTCCGAATATTCCGCGGATGAGCTTCTGGCCCAGGGCAACGTTCACGACGCGCTCTCCTTCGGGCCGTATCTGGTCCGCGGCGGCAAGCTCCGGGCCTATAACGGCAACAGCGCCGACGTCCCCGAACCCAGAAGCGCCTTTGGCATGGTCGAACCCGGACATTTCTTCTTTGTCATGGTGGAAGGCAAGATGCCCAAGGGCGGAGAGCAGGGCATGAATCTGTACCAGCTCGCCGAACTGCTGTACGCGCGCGGAGTTGTCGAAGGCATGAACATCGACGGCGGCAGTACTGCGACCATGATCTTTATGGGAACGCGTCTGCACCGGACCGGTAAAGGCAACGTCGTCGGTTCTCCGCGGAATCAGCACGAGCTGTTCGGGATCGGCACTTCCGATCAAGTGCATACCGATATGGCCGACGGCAAGAAAAAGTAAGAGGGGACCGTTATGCGTAAAGGCATCTCCGTTCTGATCCTGTTGATCTGCTGTCTGCTGTGTGTTTCAGCCGGCGCAGATCTGCGAAAAGTTGAGATCCCCGCCGGGGCGGCAGAAGTGGACCTGAGCGTCATTAAAAAGCTTCAGGACAAGGAAGTTGACGCTCTGGCTGCGATGCTGAACGACGCGAAGGACCTGGTCGCCTGCGATATGAGCGCGGTCCAGGTATCCCTGTCTGCCGCAGTAAAGCTGACCGAGGCCTGCCCGCAGATCCGTTTCCATTTCAACGTGTCGCTGTACGGCCAGAAAGTGGACAATCAGGTCACCGATCTGAATCTGGATGACCTGAAGCGCGAAAAGAAGATCACGGTCGATGATATCCGCGCGCTGATCGCGCTGGATCCGGATCTGCAGGCCGTCACCATGTACAACAGCCCGTTTGAACTGGATGTTATGAGAGGTCTGCTCGCCGAATACCCGCAGATCGAATTCCGCTGGACCGTCCGGTACAACGGAATGTCCCTGCGTCCGGGCGCGACCGCGTATTCCACGCTGAAAGGCCGGCAGGATCCCCGTTACACCGCGGACGATATCGCTCCGATCCTGAAAGAGTTCTGTCCCGATCTGCTGGCGCTCGACGTGGGGCACAACGATGTGAGTGATCTGACCTTTCTGGAGTCGTGGCCGAATCTCCGCCGTCTCATCGTCATTGATTCCAAAACGCCGGTAACGGATATCTCTCCTCTGGCGGAACTGGATGATCTGGAGTATGTGGAACTGTTCATGCAGAATATCACGGACATCTCCCCCCTGGCCGGGAAAACCAGACTGCTGGACCTGAATCTGTGCCATAACGATATCACGGATCTGACGCCGCTCTATTCCTGCGTCAATCTTGAACGGTTATGGATCTCCTTCAACAGGCATCTGTCGGAGGAGGAGATCGCCGCGTTCAAGGCCGCCGTTCCCGGATGCAAGGTTGAAACCAAGGAGTATCAGTCCACCGGAGCCGGATGGCGCGTGCATGACCGGTACGACATCATGTACAACAGTTTCGTGACCGGGATTTACGAACCGTTTTCGGAGGAGCAGGAATAATGAAAAAGCTCGTTGGCGCGCTGCTGTTTATCATTCTCCTTCTGGCCGGCGTTCACGCGCTGGGCGACGAAGCGGTCGACCTGACCTCCGAATGCACCTTCAACGGCCGTTCCGGAAAGGGCAATTCCCTGAACGATCAGCAATACACCACCTCCTGGAAAGCCGGCGTCCGGTACGGCGAATACTATATGATCGTGGACGTCCCCGAAGGTCAGAAAGCCGGGGCCGTCTATCTTCAGTGGCTGGCGGAACCGTCTCCCATGGCGGCTCAGGTCGAAACGGACGAAGGCTGGGTCACCGTGGCCGAATGCGATCATTCCTTCTACGTCCAGCTGATCGAGCTTCCGGATCTGACGCATTTCCGGCTGATCCGGAGCGATGAACCGGGAAAGCAGTTTTCGCTCTGCGAGCTCCGGGTCTATACCTCCGGTACGCTTCCGGATACGGTCCAGCGTTGGGAGGAGCCGGGAGACAAGGTGGATATGATGATCCTTTCCGCTCATCCGGATGACGAAGTCCTCTGGTTCGGCGGCGCGATCCCGTATTATTCCGTATTCCGGGAAAAAAAAGTCCTGGTCGTCTGCGCGGCCATGAACGTTCCCTACCGGCGGCTGGAGCTGATGGACTGTCTCTGGGCCTGCGGGAACAAAGTACACCCCGTTTTCAGTATCCTTTATGACGATTCGCCCAGGCAGATGAACAAGCTCCTCAGCGAATGGGGCGGCAAGGACAAATGCCTCCAGCGGGTGACCGGATACTATCGCCGGTATAAGCCTGATGTGGTCCTGCTTCACGGAGTCAAGGGCGAATACGGGCATATGGTCCATAAAACGGTTTCCTGGCTCGGACGCGAGTGCGCTCCCCTGGCGGCGGATCCGGCCGTGTATCCGGAACAGGTCGGACAGTGGGGAACCTGGGATATCCCGAAGATCTATGTCCATCTGTATGAAGAGAATCCGATCGCCATGGACTGGTGGCAGCCGCTCGACTGCTTCGGCGGACGTACGGCGCAGGATGTCAGCAGGGACGCCATGCTGTGGCACAAGTCTCAGATCGGGCACGGATGGACCGTTCAGGATCACGGCGACTATGACAATTCCCTGTTCGGTCTGTATCAGACCAACGTCGGGGAGGATATCCTGAAAAACGACTTCTTTGAAAATATCGAGTAATCCTGTCACAGGGCCGCGCGGATCCCGCCGGCGCTGGTTGAACGTTCCCTTTCAGGCAGGCGTCCCCTCCTCCAGCGGCGCCTGTTTTTCATTGACATTTTTCCGTCAATGATATATCCTTTTTTTATGTGCGGTTTTATGACCGCGCCTTGAATTTCATTGTGAAATACAGGAGGAACCCGCTATGAAAAAGCCTGTTGTTCTCGTCGTGATGGACGGCGTCGGAGAAACCCCTTCCGAGCTCGGAAACATGGTCATGAAAGCCACCACGCCCTGCCTGGATGAGTTAAAAGCAAACGATCCTTTCCAGATCATCAAAGCGCACGGAACCGCGGTCGGTCTTCCCTCCGACGATGATATGGGCAACAGCGAAGTCGGCCACAACGCGCTCGGCTGCGGCCAGATCTATTCCCAGGGCGCCAAGCTCGTCAACGAATCCATCGAAAGCGGAAAGATCTACGCCTCCGAAGCCTGGAAGGATCTGATTGCGAATGTCAGTTCCAACGGTTCCGCCCTTCATTTTATCGGTCTGCTGAGCGACGGCAACGTCCACAGCAACATCTCCCACCTGTTGGCAATGCTGAAGGAAGCGAAGGCCGAAGGAGTCCGTACCGCCCGCTGCCACATTCTGCTGGACGGGCGCGATGTTCCGGCGACCTCCGCGCTGGAATATGTTTCCCAGCTTGAAGACGCGCTGGCCGCGCTGAACGACAGCACCTTCGACGGACGGATCGCCTCCGGCGGCGGCCGTATGCAGATCACGATGGACCGCTATCAGGCCAACTGGGGCATGGTGGAACGCGGATGGAACACCCATGTGCACGGCGAAGGACGTCAGTTCGCCTCCGCGAAGGAAGCGATCGAAACCTTCCGCGCGGAGCTGAACGTCATCGACCAGGATCTGCCCGCCTTTGTCATCGCCGACAACGGGACTCCCGTCGGTCCGATGAAAGACGGCGACAGCGTCATCCTCTTCAATTTCCGCGGAGACCGCGCGCTGGAGATCTCCATGGCCTTTGACGGCGACAGTTCCTTCTCCTTCTTCGACCGTGGAGTCGTTCCCCAGGTGAAATACGCCGGCATGCTTCAGTACGACGGCGATCTCTGCATTCCCCGTTCCTTCCTGGTCAATCCGCCGGAGATCCGCCACACGCTCACCGAGCTGCTGGTCGAAAACGGCATCAATGAATACGCCTGTTCCGAAACGCAGAAATACGGCCATGTGACCTATTTCTGGAACGGCAACCGCAGCGAGAAATTCGATGAATCGCTTGAAACCTGGGAAGAGGTCCCTTCCGATGTCCGTTCCTTCGACGAATGCCCCTGGATGAAGGGGACGGAGATCGCCGATCTGGTCATTGACGCCATCAACTCCGGCAAATACGGATTCATCCGCTGCAACTTCCCCAACGGCGACATGGTCGGTCATACCGGTTCCCTGCTGGCGACGGAGATCGCCGTTGAAAGCGTCGATCTGTGCCTGGCCCGGATCCGGAAAGCCTGCGACGAGAACAACTGCATTCTGGTCGTGACCGCGGACCACGGCAACGCCGATCAGATGCTGGAGAAAGACAAAAAAGGCAATATTGCTCCCCGTACCGCCCACAGTCTGAATCCCGTCCCCTTCATCGTCCACGACAAGGATGAGAAGCACGCGCTGAAAGCCGGCGCTTTCGGTCTGGCGAACGTCGCCCCGACCGTTGCCGGGCTCCTGGGGCTGAAACCCTACGATTGTTGGGAAGAGTCCATGCTCAAATAATATCCGTTTACAGCCGGGCCTCGCGTCCGGCTGTTTCCCTGTTCAGCGCATGTCGAAAGGATGCATGGAAATGTCCGAGTATCACCGGTTCAATGCGGATCTGAACCCGGTCTCCGAACGGTGTCCGAAATCCGCCTCCGCTTCTCCGGTCTGTGTGGCGGGCGCCGTCAATCTGGATCTGTCCGGCACCCCTTATTCCGAATTGATCCCGGCGGATTCAAATCCGGGAAAGGTTCGTATCACGCCCGGCGGCGTCGGGCGCAACATCGCGGAAAATCTCAGCCGTCTGGGGCACCGGGTTTCCATGGTCACCGCGCTGGGATCGGACCCCGGCGCCAACCTGATCCGCGAAAGCTGCCGCTCTCTTGGGATCGGTCTGAGCCTCAGTCTGACCGTTCCGGATCTGCAGACCTCGACCTATCTTTGTATCAACGGGCCGGACGGGGATATCCGGGTCGCCGTTTCCGATATGGAAATCTGCAGCCGGATCACGCCTGCCGTGCTGGAAAGCCGGCTTCCGGCCATGAACAGCGCCCCGCTGACGGTAGTGGACGCCAATCTTCCCGAAAACAGTATTGAATTCCTGTGCCGCCGCCTCCGCTGCGCTGTCGCGGCGGATCCGGTCTCCGTCAGCAAAGCCGGCAGGCTGAAAAAGGTATTGCCCTTCCTGCAGATGGTCAAGCCGAATGTCCCCGAAGCCGAACTTCTCAGCGGTGTTCCGATCCGTTCGGACGCGGATATCCCTCTCGCGGCGGAGGCGCTGGTGGCCGCCGGAGTCAAGTGGGTTTTCATTTCTCTGGGAAGCCGCGGCGTCTACGCTTCCGACGGGCGCAGCAGCGCCTTTCTCCCCTGTATTCCTTCCGACGTCCGGAACACCACCGGCTGCGGGGACGCGTTCCTCGCCGCCGCGGCGGACGCATGGCTGCACAGGCTGCCGGTTCTGGACGCCGCGCAGGCCGGTCTGTGCGCCGCAGCCCTGTGTGCCGAAAGCGATCTGGCTGTCAGTCCTGTCCTGACGCATGATTTCCTGCAATCGAAGCTGAAAGGAGTATCCCTGCAATGAACGATATGAACCGTTATCTGTCTGTTTCCGGCGAAGTCCGCGAAGCCCTTGCGGCAAATCGGCCGGTAGTCGCCCTGGAATCCACGATCATTTCCCACGGCATGCCCTATCCGCAGAATGTGGAGACCGCTCTCCATGTGGAAAAGATCATCCGGGAGGAGGGCGCCGTGCCCGCTACAGTCGCGATCATTCATGGAAAGATCACCGTCGGCTGCACCCCCGAACAGATCGAATACCTCGGTAAAAAAGGACTGGCCGTGACCAAAGCCAGCCGCAGGGATCTCCCTGTCCTTCTGGCCCGCGGAGAGGACGGCGCAACGACCGTGACCACCACGATGATCGGCGCCGCCATGGCCGGGATCCGCGTCTTCGCCACCGGTGGAATCGGCGGCGTGCATCGCGGCGCGGAAACGACCATGGATATCTCCGCCGATCTGGAAGAGCTGGCGCAGACGCCGGTCATGGTCATCTGCGCGGGCGCCAAGAGCATCCTGGATCTCGGGCTGACTCTGGAATATCTGGAGACGAAGGGCGTCCCGGTCATCGGATACGGAACGGAGGAGCTTCCCGCCTTCTACACCCGGAAATCCGGATTCCGGGTGGATTACCGGCTCGACACGCCGAAAGAGATCGCGGACGCGTTCCGGGTCAAGCTGGCCTGCGGGCTTTCGGGCGGTATGCTGGTTACCAATCCGATCCCCGAAGCATATGCCATGGATCCCGATTATATCAGTGAAAATATCGACGCCGCCATCGCGGAATGCAACCGCCTCGGGATCCACGGAAAGCAGACGACCCCGTATCTGCTGGATAAGATCCAAAAGCTGACCGGTGGGGATTCCCTGAAGGCGAATATCCAGCTCGTCTATAACAACGCCCGGCTCGGCGCGAAGATCGCAAAGGAGATGTGCCTGTGAAGATTCTTCCTGTTTCCTTCGAGATGGATCATGTCCGTCTTCTCGGGCGGATGGATCCGGAACAGACCCCGCCGGCTCTGGACTGGACCGGTTCCGGGCTGGAAGTCTGTTTCCGCGGGTCCGCGCTCTGGGCGGAGCTGGAAGCGCCCGCGGCGTCTCCGGTCATGTGGATGATCGTCCTGGCGGACGGCTGTCCGGTGACCCGGTTTCCTGTGGAGCCCGGGATCCGCTTTTATCCGCTGCTGCTCGGAATGGAGGCGGAAAAAAGCCGTACCGTCACCCTGATGAAAGAGACGCAGCCGATGCCGGCCGCTCCGGAAGCCACCGTATTGCTCCACTCCCTCCGTCTGGAAGGCGAGCTTCTTCCTCTGCCGGCGCGGGATCTGACGGTCGAATTCATCGGCGACAGTCTGACCAGCGGCGAAGGCGCTCTCGCGCCCCGCGGAAACGAGGAATGGATCACGCCCTGGTTCTCGGCCAGAGGCAATTATTCCTGGTACGCCTGCGACGCGCTGAACGCGGAACGGCGCGTGCTGTCCCAGAGCGGCTACGGCGTATGCTGGGACTGGCAGCACCTGAAAGAAAACAATATGTCCGACGGTTATGAAAAGATCGCCGGCGTTCTTCACGGGGAATCCGCGGAAAAGCGGGGCTGTCAGAAGGATTACGATTTTTCCGCAAACCCCGCGGACATCGTCTGCATCCGTCTGACCTCCAACGACGTCAACGGGTTTCGCCAGGCGGGAAGCGCGGACGCGGACCGTGAAACCGTCACGGAAGGATGTCTGGCCCTGATCCGGAAAGTCCGGAAATACAATCCCGCAGCAAAGATCGTCTGGATCCTTCCCTCATCCGATTCCTGTCCCGGGCTGGCCCGTGAGGCGGTCATCCGGGCTCAGGCGGCGGGAGATCCCGCTGTCAGCTGCTTCTCGCTGCCGGACTGCCGGGAGGAAGACATGGGCGCCCGCAGTCATCCGAACGCCGAATGGAACCGTATGGCCGGCATGAAACTGGCGGAGTATCTGAAAACGCTCTGATCTCCGGGCGGAAGATTCTTGCCGGTCCATTTGCTTTTTTCATGTTCCTGCGTTGACGCTCTTCCGGGAACAAGCATATAATACCAGTATTATCATAAAGGAGGCGGAAGGTTCATGGCCAAGCTGACCATTTCCAGAGAAACCTGTAAGGGCTGCGGTCTCTGTGCCGATGTATGTCCCCGTCACCTCCTTGCCCTGAGCAAGGAGATCAATACCAAAGGCTACCATCCCATTGCCATCACCGACCAGGATCAGTGTATCGGCTGCGCGTTCTGCGCCCGGATGTGTCCTGATGCCGTGATCAAGGTTGAAAAATAAAAAGGAGGAAGCGTACCCATGGGACAGAAAATGCTCATGAAGGGGAATGAAGCCATCGCAGAAGCCGCGATCCAGGCCGGCTGCCGCTTCTTCTTCGGCTATCCGATCACTCCCCAGAACCAGATCCCCGAATACATGTCCAAGCGTCTGCCCAAGATCGAAGGCGGATGCTTCCTGCAGGCGGAAAGCGAAGTCGCCGCCATCAATATGGTCTACGGCGCCGCCGGAGCCGGCGCCCGCGTGATGACTTCCTCCTCCAGCCCGGGAATCTCCCTGAAGCAGGAAGGCATCAGCTACATCGTCGGCGCCGAACTGCCCTGCGTCATTGTCAATATGGTCCGCGGCGGCCCCGGTCTGGGATCCATCCAGCCCGCGCAGAGCGACTATTATCAGTCCACCCGCGGCGGCGGACACGGCGACTACCGGATGCTCGTTCTGGCCCCCGCCTCTGTTCAGGAAGCTGTTGAGCTGACCCAGAAGGCTTTCGATCTGGCGGATAAATACCGCAATCCCGTCCTCGTGATGGGCGACGGCCTGATCGGCCAGATGATGGAGCCCGTTGAAATGCCCGATTATGTCAAGCCGGCCGATCTGCCGCCCAAAACCTGGGCCGCCACCGGCTGGAAGCCCGGCAGCGATCGGGAACGCGCCATTATCAACAGTCTGTACATCGATCCCGCCGTGCTGGAGAAGCACGTCAATCACCTGTACGAGAAATACGCCGTCATGGAGCAGACCGAATGCCGTTGGCAGGAGGAAATGACGGAGGACGCCGACTACGTGATCGTTGCCTACGGGACCACCGCCCGGATCGCGCGCAGCGCGATGCGCAAGCTGCGCGACGAAGGCATCAAAGCCGGTCTGATCCGTCCCATCACGCTGTGGCCCTTCCCCGCCGCTCCCATCGCCAAAGCCGCGGAGCACGCCAAAGCCTTCCTGACGGTTGAAATGAGCATGGGCCAGATGGTGGACGACGTGAAGCTGGCGGTCGAGGGCAAAAAGCCCGTACATTTCTTCGGCCGTACCGGCGGTATTGTTCCAACGGTCCGCGAAATCATAACCCAGATTGAAACGCTTGCGAAGGAGGGGAAATAACAATGGCTGTTGTATACGAGAAAACAAAGCTTTTGACTGAAAAGCCCCTTCACTACTGCCCGGGCTGCACGCACGGCATCATTCACCGTCTGGTGGCCGAAGCCATTGACGAACTCGGGATTCAGGAAAAGACGGTCGGTATCGCGCCGGTCGGATGCGCCGTGTTCGCGTACGACTATTTCAACTGCGATATGATGGAAGCCGCTCACGGCCGTGCCCCCGCGGTCGCCACCGGGTGCAAACGCGTCAATCCGGACAATGTGGTCTTCACCTATCAGGGCGACGGTGATCTGGCCTCCATCGGCGCGGCTGAGATCACCCATGCCGCCACCCGCGGTGAGAATATTACCGTTATTTTTGTCAACAACGCGATCTATGGGATGACCGGCGGTCAGATGGCGCCCACCACCCTGCCCGGACAGGTCACCACCACGTCCCCCTACGGCCGCGATCCCGCGCTGTGCGGCTATCCGATCCGCGTCAGCGAAATGCTGGCGACGCTGGACGGTCCCGCCTATATCGCGCGCGTTTCCGTTCACGATGTCAAGCATATCATGGAAGCGAAAAAGGCGATCCGCAAGGCATTCGAAATGCAGCTGGCCGGAAAAGGCTTCGCGCTGGTCGAAGTGCTCTCCGCCTGCCCCACCAACTGGGGCATGACGCCGCAGGAAGCCCTGAAGTGGGTCGAAGAAAAAATGATCCCCCAGTATCCGCTGGGTGTCAAGAAGGAGGTTGAGTGACCGTGGAAGCTCAATTTCTGATTGCCGGTTTCGGCGGGCAGGGCGTCCTGCTCATCGGCCAGCTGCTGGCCAAGGCCGCCATGCATGAGGGAATGAACGTGTCCTGGATGCCTTCCTACGGGCCCGAAATGCGCGGAGGCGAAGCCAACTGCGCCGTCGTGATCAGCGATGAACCGATCGGTTCCCCGCTGGTGACTGAGATCCCCTTCGCCGTCATCATGAACAAACCCAGCATGATCAAGTTCACCCCCGCCATGGAAAAGGGCGGCATCATGCTGTATAACTCCTCCCTGATCGATATCACGCCTGATCGCGACGATATCACTGCCATCCCCGTGGATTGTAACGGCATTGCCGAAGCGATCGGAAATGCCAGGACCGCCAACATGGTCATGCTGGGCGCCATTCTGGAGAAGACCGGCGTCGTATCCGTCGACAGCGCCATGGAAGCGCTGAAAGCGACCTTCGGTCCCAAGAAGGAGCATCTGCTCCCCGTGAACCGTGAGGCGATGGAAAAAGGCGCCGAAAGCGTCCGGTAAAAAAATCTTTTCCCACTGTTAAAGGGGCTGTCTCACTAAGCGCAATCTGCTTGGATCATTTTGAGACAGCCCCGTTTTTTTGATCAGAGCTGCTCGTTGATATCGTGGGTCAGCATGTAATTGGTTCCGGTTTCGTTGGTCATGTTTTTCAGTTCAAAACCGACAAGGGTTTTAGCGGCGGGTATGTCCAGAAAAGGATTCGGCGTTTCCGAAGGCAATTGAGAGCCGGGCATCACACCAATGGGCATGGCCGGCTTGTCGTAAGGGATCCGTTCCAGGCCGCCGATGACCTGATCGAGGGCGTCATCATTGAGTTTGTTTTCGTTGGGAAGCATGGGCAGTCTCCTTTCCGGTCTTCGGTTGTGAAGGGACATGGTTTACAGGGATCATTTCGCGATCTGGTCGAAGAAGCCTTCGGGGAGGGATTCGAGGGCTTTGGGGGTAGCGCCGGAGACGCGGTGGCCTTCGGTGACGAGGCGGGAGATGACATCGGCCAGGGCGTGGATGTCGTCGATGGTCGTGGACTTGATCTCCTGAATCGTCTGGAGGCCGGTGTTTTCGGCATGGATCAGGGCGTCAGCCACAGCCCGCTTGGCGAGGGAGAAGGGACCGTCAGTGTTCACGGCGTCGGAATAAGCCGCGAGGATATAGCCGTCCAGTTCTTCCGCCGTCATTTCGAGGGCGCGGAGCTTTTCGGGCACGGTGGCAAAGATCTCATAGGTCTTTTCCATGCCGGGATCGGCGTAGGACATCATGGTGATTTTCTTGTTGTCCACGCTGCAGCCGGCGGCATAGGCGTTGTTGACAAAGCGTAGCTCCGGCAGCAGGATGCGGTCCGTGATGATCTTGCCGAGTACGTTCAGCTTGCCGGTGTACGGGATGCCGGCGTCCGGCAGGCTCACGGTCAGATAGTTATACTGGACATCGCCGTTCATGGTCATGGAAAAATTCGGTCCGAGGGGTTCAAAGACGGGATCAGCGTCCTCGCGCTTTTCGTCCGTCATCTGGGCCAGCAGGCGGTCCGTGCCTTCGCGGCAGCCTTCGATGGCCGCTTCGTCGCCCACGATGGTCACGATCGCGCCCTCGCGGTTGAGGACCTTTTTGATCACACGGATCATTTCATTCCGGAAGTCGGCCATTCCTGCCTCGTCCAGGAAGCAGAGACCGGTCAGCCATTCGACATAGGCGGGATCGATGGAGCAGTAGTAGTCATGCGCGCACTGCGGGTTGTTGATCACATCCACGATCTGTCCCATGAGCATATCCGGCATCGCCGAGGCGTACATCCCGAGCAGGGCGGCCAGACCGTAGATATCGGCCTGCAGCTTGGCGGGACCGGCATAGACGAAGTGGAACATGCTTTCGTTGATCAGGCGGAAGGTATCCGGGATCTGGGAGGACAGCCCGCCGCAGGCGACCTGCAGATACAGCCGGGGATCCCGATCCTCATACCGCACGAAGGCTTCCGTATAGACGAGGCCGTTCGTGTAAGCGGCCACCTGTTGGGCAAACTCCTCCGCGGTGTAATGCTCGGTGCCGGTGGTCTGGAGCAGGTAGGAGGCAACGCTCATGGTCATCAATTCCTCCCGGGTCAGGGAGGACATATCCAGATAAAGGTTGTAAGCATAAAGGTCATTGCCCGCGATGGCGGAAGTGATCTCGCGGTGGCCATTGCGAAGGGTATCCTCAGCCTCAGCGACGGGATATTCCTCGGGCAGGGTGTCGGAAGTGACCGCGCGCACGCGGTCGATCATGGAAACGGCCTGCGCTTCCGCGAGCCACGCGTCATACGCGTGGCTTTCCGCGATTAAGGCGTCCAGCTCCTCCGCGGTCATGGAGGCCTTCAGTTCCTTCATTTGTTGCGCGCGTTCCTCCGCCTTCTGCTCAGCCAGGCCGGCCACCGGCACGGCGGTCAGCAGCACGCTGTTGGGAGACGCGAGCACATATTGGGAGAGGAAGGTATCCAGTTCGTCCCCCTCCAGGTTTGCCGTCAGGGCTTCCTGGGCGTCCAGTTCGGACAGGTAGCCAAACGCGTTTCCGGTATGCGCCCAGGCGACGGAGAAGTTTTCCGCGCAGGCGACGCCGCGCTGCTGCGCTTCGGCACTGGCGGCGCGGGTATAGGCATTCGCGTTGATCCTGCGGAGCGCAAAGCTCTTGTCAATGCCCTTTTCCGCGATCTCCGAAAGCGTACGGTCGATCACTTCGCGTACTTTGGGACCGTCCCCTTCTGTCACGCCGTTGGCAGTGAAGACGATCGTCGGGGCCGTGGTATCGGTGACAAGGCTCACATTCAGAAAAGCGGCGGGCAGCTCCTCGCTGAGGCGCGCGGAGAGCGGGCCGGAGAGATCGGTCAGATAATCGCATACGATCTGGGCCACAGGGATCAGCCCATCGTCCAGGCCCCGCAGCTCCATGGCGTACTGGATCACGGTACCGTTATCCTCTTCGCTTTGGTCTGCGGAGACGGGGAAAGACACCATCTGCTCACGGAAGCCTTCCGCGGGCGTGTAGCCGGCGTCTTCCAGCACGCTTGCGTCAAAGTCAGCGCGGTCGTACGCATCCAGGTATTCCCGGTCCAGCTGCTCCAGAAAGCGTTCCGGATCCTCCAGATGGCCGGAGAGCGTCATGAGCATATTGGCCGGATGATAATACGAGGCGTGGAAATCCTTGATCTCCTGCCAGGTCATCTGCGGGATGGCTTCCGGGTCGCCGCCGGCGTTGTTGGAAAGGCAACTGTCCGGATACAGGAGCGAGCGCATAGTCTGCGCGGCCGCGGCGTTGATATTGGCCGCGGACGACAGCATTTCGCTGTACACGACGCCGGAAAGGCCGATTTCCCCTTCCGGTTCGGACAGGGAATAATGCCAGGCTTCCCGCTTCATCTCGCGCTCGTCGGTCAGCACCAGCGGATGCAGCACGCCGGACATATACACGTCCATATAGGCAAAAAGCTGATCCTCGGAGCGGGAGGCGCAGGGATAGACGGTCACGTTCTCCCGCGTTTCGGCGTTGAGGTAAGCGCAGAGGGTCTGGCTCATCATGGAGAAGAGCAGGTTGGGATCCGGATACTTCTCGCTTCCGGACAGGGCCGAGTGTTCAAACACGTGCGGCAGGCCCTTGTCGTTGATAGCCCGGGTGCGGAAAGCCACGGAGAAGGTCTTTTCCACATCCGTGTTTTCCAGCAAAAGCAGCTGGGCGCCGCTCTTCTGATGTTCCAGCAGCAGCACATCCGTGTCCATATAGTCGATGCGGTCGGCGGCCATCACCTGAAAACCGTGATGGACCGAGCCGAGGGCAAAGGAGGCGTCCTCCCCTTCCGCCATCGCCGGCAGGATGCCCGCCGCCAGGCACAGGACCAGCAGCAGGGACAACAGGCGTTTTTTGATATTCATCATCTGATCATCCTCTTCTTTCGTCATCATAGGGGGTACGCATCTTTATACGCGGGATGATGTCCGCAGGGCAAATCGGATCATGGGATCACAACCATTATATACACAGGATCGCCCAGTGAAAAGATGTTCTTTTGATCGCGGGAAAGCCGACGCGGACGCGCGATTAACGCGACGCAGCGCGGTGGTATACAATAGCGGCAGCAAATCAAAGGAGATCCGCTTTATGAAAAATCGTCTGCGTGATGTTGATGCTGGTCCCTCTGGCCGCCAAGGGGATCGGGATGGCCGATCATGCCGAGGTCGTCGCCCGGGCCGAGAGCTGGGTCGGAAAAGCCATGTATGAATTGGGCGCATGCCGCCCCGGCGCGTTCGGCTCAGCCGGATTTGTCAGTTATTGCCTGACAGGCCTGTACAATATGAATATCGGAACGACCTATACCTTTTTGGACTGGCCCCAAACCACGGATCCCCAGCCGGGCGATGTCCGCGTCAGGCGGGAACATTGCGGCATCTATATGTGCAGGGGCCAAATGATCCACGCGGCAACCGAAGGCGTCGGTGTCATATACGGTCCAGCGGGGCATGATCTATGTCAATTCCCCCCCGGAATAACGGCGGTCCTTATCCGCCCACCGGCGACCGTACCCCGGTCGCGTTGTACACCTTGCTGATCGTCTGCGCATGCCTTGGGGCGTGCTGGCGCTCAAAAAGACAAAAAATTAACAATCTCGTCATGTTATTGTGATAGCTTTTGACATGATCATAGAATATAATGTAAACGGTAAATGTTTGTTTTCGATAAATCCCGGGTTGGAAGGAGTCCTTCATATGAAGAAAACTCTAAGTCTCCTGCTCGTCATGATGCTTCTGTGCATGGCGATCCCAACGAGCGTTCTGGCCGGTGGCGGTCTGGGCCTGTTCGTTTCCGGTGTGGAAGTCACCGGGACCACCGCGGACGTTTTGGGAGACGGGACCGTTGCTTTTGACGCATCCACCTCGACGCTGACGCTGAAGAGCGCCAACCTGGTCGCGGGAGATAGCAATCACAAAGCGATCGTGGTCACGGATTCTTCCTCCCTCACCGAGCTGACGATCACCCTGTCCAGCCGCAATATCATTTCGCTCAACCCGAACGGGGGCGAAGCGGATCTGGGCGGTATCGCGATCAATAAAGAGATCGACGTGAAGATCCTCGGCAAAGGTACGCTGGATATCACGGATAAAGGCACCGGCAAGATGGTAATGAACGATTCGCACCCCACCGCTATTTTCTCGGTCGGCAATCTGACGTTCGGCAAAGAAGATAGCTCCGCGCCCACCGTCAATATCACCTGTAACCGCATCCAGCCGCTCATGGCCATGGGCGACTTGGTAATCAACTTCGGTACGATCAATATTTCCGTTCCAACCGCTGACGGTTACAGTAAAGTGTTCGACAGTAACAAACTCAACAACTACGGCAAGATCACAGTGAGTTGCGACGCGTACCGGCCGGACTTGGGAACAGTGCTTCTGGCGGGCAGCGGTACCAACGAAGGCACCATCGAACTGACGGCTTCCACAGGCGGCGCTGCTGACGACGGGATTTCTGTCGTGGGTCTCGGAAACTACATTCGTGATTTCACCAATAACGGCACCCTGAAAATCAAAATCGGCGGAGATGAAACCATCAAAGCCAGAGCCGTAGGTATCTCCTCCGGTTTTTCAGCATTCACAAATACGGGTTCCTGTGAGATCGAACTGTCCAACATTGCAGGCATTGAGGCTACCGGCATTAATGCATACACTTTGGACAATTCAGGAGCGATCGAGATCAGAGCGACAGATGTTGGCCGTAACAACGACGTTAATGATCTGCTGATCGGTTTGTCGGTCTACGGTACTGTTAACAACCACTTTGGCGGGTCGATCTTCATCAAGATCGGGGACACCATTGCTCCCTATGTCACCGGCCTGGAAGCAATCATGCGCCCGGATACTACCATTACCAATGAAGGCATGATCAATGTCGAGATCGGCGACACGCCGAACTGTCAAGCGATCGGTATCCTGACAAAATCTGATTTCAAGAACCTCGGGAGCACGTCTTCCGTCGATATCAGTATTGGAAACGATGCGACTGAGCCCTCTGAACAGGGCGCCATCGGTCTTTGTGTCGCTGTTGAAGGCCAAACGCAGACCCTGTTAAACGATGGCACCATCAATGTCGGCATTCTCGAGGTTATGCCCGGAAAGGCGATCGTGGTATCGGATCAACTGGTCAACACAGCGACCGGTAAGATCAGTGCCCGCGCGAAAGACTACGGTGTTTATCTGGACAGTGCCTCATTGGACAACAAAGGCGTGATCCGCGCGTACGGCTACTATGACGGTATTGGTTTGTATGTAAATATGTCGGACGCCAACGATGGCTTGATCTACGCGACAGGCCGCCAGACAGCCATCTGCACAAATACGAACTATATCAATGGCAGGGGCAGCACGGTCTGGGATGACGATACCAGCAATCTTGGCGAGATCGAGTATGACAGTACCGCGCATCAATACTATGTCAAAAATACCGACTCAAAGATCAAGACCTTCTATTCCGTCACGGACCTGATGGCTTACAAGCAGGAAAAAGTCAAGGAGTTGGAAGAAGCCCTGAAGGCCTACGTGTCCGAGGACGCGCGGCAGGAAATGGAATACTGGAGAGATGAGATCCTGAACGCGACCACCGAAGCCGCAGTCGATGCCGCGCTGGCCAACGGTCTCCAGTATATGGAGAATGCCGAAGACAAATATATCCAGGCCAAGGCAGATACGAAGCAGAAACTGGAAGAATTGCTGAACAAATTCGTTTCCGACGAAGCGAAACAGATCATTCAGGACGCCATTGACAACCTGGATATCATTCTGAACAGCAGGGCCTTCGCGGATCTCATCCATACCGTCGAGGCAGCAGCTGAGTACGCCGAGTTCCTGTACAATGTAATCACCGAGCTGGAAGAAGCCAAAAACAATGCCACCAGCGACGAAGCAAAGGCTGCCCTGGATGAAGCCATCCGGAAGGTAAAGGAAGCCGAAACCGCAGAGGAAGTCAACGAAGCGAAGGAAGCAGGTCTGAAAGACGCCGAGCAGGCCGACAAAGCCCTCAAGGAGGCTCAGGAGGCTGCGATCGCCGAGTTGGAAGAGTTGGGCAAGACCACCTATACCTCCGACGAAGCAAAGGCTGCCATGGAGGAAGCCATCGAAGCCATCCAAAAAGCCACGAACCTGCCTGCTGTTGAAGCCGCGCTGGAAGCCGGCAAGAAGGCCATGGAATGCGCCGGTACCCTCAAGGACGCCCAGGATGCCGCAATCAACGAGCTGGAAAAAGCCAAGAAAACAGCCGTCAGCGACGAAGCGAAGGCTGCTCTGGATGAAGCCATCCGGAAGGTCAAGGAAGCCACCACCGTGGACGAAGTCACCGCCGCGAAGGAAGCGGGGCTGAAGGCGGCCGAAGAGGCCGACAAGGCCCTCAAGGAAGCCCAGGATGCCGCGATCGCCGAGCTGGAAGAAGCCAAGAAAAAGGCCGTCAGCGACGACGCGAAGACCGCCCTGGATGAAGCTATCCGGAAGGTGAAAGAAGCCACCAGCCAGGACGCGGTCGCCGCCGCGAAGAAAGCCGCCGAGGAAGCCGGCAAGGCCCTCCGGGATGTCATTGCCGCCGCGTTAGCCGAGTTGGACGAAGCCAAGGTCACCGCGAGCGACGAAGCCAGAACACAGATCGATGCCGCAAAGGCCAAGATCGCTTCCGCCACCTCCGTCAAGCAGGTGGAAGAACTGCTGGACGCCCTGTATGACGCCATTTTCGATATCCGCTATGTGTTGATCGAAGGCAACGGACTGGAATGGGTCAAAGGCAGCGACGTCACCGCCAAGTTCCGCTCCAGCGCGCCGTATGAAAAATTCGTCAGCGTTAAGATTGACAACAGCACGGTGCCTGCTTCCGAATACACCAGCGAGAACGGGTCCACGATCATCTGGCTGAAGCCCAGTATGCTGGGCAAGCTGCGCGTCGGCAGGTACAAGGTCGTCGTCCGCTCCAAAGACGGTCTGGCCAAGGGATATTTCTATGTCAAGCCTGCCCTGCCGCGCACCGGTGACAACGCCGATCCCTTCCTGTGGACCGTGCTGCTGACGGTGAGCCTGGGTCTCGCCGTCACCGCGATCCGGATGAAGCGTAAGGAACAGTAAACAATAGAGATTCATGAAAGGGCTGTCTCACTAAGATAAAGTGAGATGGCCCTTTTGTATAAAAAGACAAACCAAAAACACCCGAAACCTTAAAGGAATCGGGCGTTTGCAGTATAATGCAGCTGATGAAAAAAACGCTAAACCTGCAATCAGATTACAGCGCAATTGAGAACTGATATCAACTGTGGATTCCGTTGGATTGCAGTCTGCAGATCCCCGAGGATGATCCGGTGAGATTGCGCAACGCCGTGGCAGAAATGAAGAGGGGCTGCCTCTCATGATCTTTTCAGATCATTTTGAGACAGCCCCTTCTTTATCGATCCTTTAGATTTCCGTTCCCGGATCGGTTTCCGCTTCCGCGCCGGTTTCGGCCGGTTCGGTCCCGTCCTCCGGTTCCTCTTCCTTCTCCGCACGGCATACGCCGACCACCTGACTGCCCTCCTGCAGTTTCATGATCCGGACGCCCTGGGTCGTCCGTCCGCAGAGGCGGACATCCGCCGCGCGGGCCCGGATAATGGTTCCGTCATCCGTGATCAGCAGGATATCTTCATCCTCATGAACAAACAGCAGCGCCGCCAGATCGCCGGTCTTTTCCGTCAGGTTCATGGCCCGGACGCCCTTGCCGTTCCGTCCCTGCTCCCGATATTCGTCCGGATCCGTCCGCTTGCCGTAGCCGTTGACCGTAATGGCCAGCACCGTCGTCTCCGGTTCAATGACGGCGATATCGATCACCTCGTCGCCTTCTCCCAGACGTATGGAGCGGACGCCGACGCTGTTCCGTCCCAGATTGCGGACATGGGATTCGTTGAAGCGGATGCTCATTCCCTTCCGGGTGGAGAGCAGCATTTCATCCTCGCCGGTGCTCAGCCGTACGCCGATCAGTTCGTCCTCTTCCTTCAGTGCGATCGCGATCAGGCCGTTTTTCCGCAGATTCCGGAATTCCTCCAGCGCGGTCTTCTTGATCATGCCGCCCCGGGTCGCCATGACCAGGTTGAAGGGCGTTTCGCTCTCTCTCGGCATGGGAAGCATCGTGGATACCTTCTCGCCGGAAGAGATCTGCAGCAGGTTGATGATCGCCGTGCCCCGGGCCTGACGTCCGGCTTCCGGGATCTGGTAGCACTTCAGGCTGTACACGCGTCCCAGATTGGTGAAGAACATGATCTCCTGATGGGTGTTGACCACGCACATCTGGACCGTGTAGTCCGTATCCTTCACATTCATACCGCTGACGCCGCGTCCGCCGCGGTGCTGCGCGCGGTACACGGAGGAGGAAACGCGTTTGACATAACCGTCGTGGGTCATGGTCACGACCATGTTCTCCTCCTGGATCAGATCCTCGATATCGATCTCATCCTCCATCACGGTCAGCTCGCTGCGGCGTTCGTCCCCGAATTTGTCGCGGATCTCGCCGATTTCCTGTTTGATGACGCCCATCAGCTGGCTTTCGTCCGCGAGGATCTCCTGCAGGCGGGCGATGGTTTTCAACAGTTCTTCATATTCCTCCTGAAGCTTTTCCCGCTCCAGTCCGGTCAGGCGCGCCAGACGCATGTCCAGAATCGCCTGCGCCTGCTTGTCGGAGAATCCGAAGCGAAGCATCAGGGCTTCCTTCGCGGTTCCGGTATCCTTGCTGGCCCGGATGATCGCCACGATCTCGTCGATATGGTCCAGGGCCTTGATCAATCCTTCCAGGATATGAGCCCGGGCCTGCGCCTTGTTCAGTTCAAAGCGCGTTCTGCGCGTCACGACTTCCTTCTGATGCTCCAGATAGTAGTAGATCATCTCGCGCAGGTTCAGGATCCGGGGTTTTCCGTCCACCAGCGCCAGCATATTGGCGCCGAAGCTCTCCTGCAGGGAGGTGTGCTTGTAAAGGGTATTCAGAACGACCTGCGGCTGGACATCCTTTTTCAGCTCGATCACGATGCGCATGCCCTGACGGTCGTTGGATTCGTCGCGGATATCGCTGATCCCTTCGACACGCTTGTCGTGGACCAGCTCGGCGATCTTCTCAACCAGCTTGGCCTTGTTCACCTGATAGGGGATCTCTGTCACGATGATCCGGCTGCGGTTGCCGCCCATCTCCTCGACGTTGGTCCTGGAGCGGACGGTGATCCGGCCGTGTCCGGTATGATAGGCCTCCCGGATCCCGGCGCGTCCCATGATCAGGCCGCCTGTCGGGAAGTCCGGCCCTTTGATATGCTCCATCAGGTCGTCCACCGTGCACTCGGGGTTGTCGATCATGCAGATGACCCCGTTGATCACTTCCGTCAGGTTGTGCGGCGGGATGTTGGTCGCCATGCCGACAGCGATACCGTTGCTGCCGTTGACGAGCAGATTCGGGAAGCGGGCGGGCAGGACCGAAGGCTGCTGCAGCGTTTCGTCGAAGTTGGGATAGAAGTCGACGGTATCCTTGTCGATCCCGTCCATCATATGCATCGTCAGCTTCTGCAGGCGGGCTTCCGTGTAACGCATGGCCGCCGCTCCGTCACCGTCGACGGAGCCGAAGTTGCCCTGGCCCTCCACGAGCGGATAGCGGATGTTGAAAGGCTGAGCCAGACGGACCATGGCGTCGTATACGGAGGAATCCCCGTGCGGATGGAATTTACCCAGCACGTCGCCGACCACACGGGCGCTCTTGCGGTAGGGCTTGTCGGGCGTCATGCCCAGCTCGGCCATATCGTAGAGGATGCGGCGATGGACGGGCTTGAGACCGTCGCGCACATCGGGCAGGGCACGGTCCACAATGACGGCCATGGCGTAGGAGATGAAGCTCTTCTTCATCTCCTCTTCCAGATTCATCGGGATCAGCTTATCGTTAATCATGTGTTTCTCCTACGTTGCAGTTGCGTTTTCCAGCGATGGGGATCAGCTTACACGTCC
Organism: uncultured Clostridia bacterium; assembly: GCA_937906775.1. Classification (GTDB taxonomy): domain Bacteria; phylum Bacillota; class Clostridia; order Christensenellales; family Aristaeellaceae; genus Aristaeella. The sequence continues at coordinate 322 of CALCUD010000074.1, read as the reverse complement.
AGATCCTTGACCAGGTCGCTGTTCTCCTGGATAAACTGCTTGCGGGGCTCCACGTCCTCGCCCATCAGCAGGGTGAAGAGCTGGTCGGCCTCCATGGCGTCCTCGGGGGTGATGCGCATCATGGTGCGGGTGGAGGGGTCCATGGTGGTCTGCCACAGCTGGTCCTTGCTCATCTCGCCCAGGCCTTTGTAGCGCTGGATGTCGGGCTTCGGCTCGCGGCCGATCTCGTCCAGCACGCTCTGCAGCTCGTCGTCGTCATAGACGTAACGCTCGTACTTGCCGCGGGTGATCTTGTACAGGGGCGGCATGGCAGCATACACAT
>CALCUD010000073.1 GCA_937906775.1 uncultured Clostridia bacterium | reverse complement strand
GCGCATAAGTCACGGGACAGACGGAACGGACCGCATCCAGCGCGTTGAGAATCTCGGTGGCGCGGATATGGCTGCTGCCGCCGCCCTGAAAGCGCGGTTTTTCAGCGAAATGTCCGATAAAGGCTACCTTTTTGTTCCCGCGGATCGGGAGCAATCCGCCGTCATTTTTGAGCAGGACCATCGTCTCCCGGGCAATCTTCCGGGCCATGTGGTGCTGCTGCCCCGCGTCATATTCCGGCTCCGCGGCGCGGCCGTTCAGGCAGCGTTCGGTCAGCTGCAGTACTCTCCGGACATCGCGGTCGAGATCCTCCGTGCTGACCCGGCCTTCCCGGACTTCCTGCAGCAGATACGCATCATACTGCGGACCGCCGACCGGCATCTGAAGATCCAGGCCTGCGGAAACGCTTTTCGCGTGATCATTGACGGCACCCCAGTCGCTCATGACAAGGCCGTCGAAACCCCATTCCTTCCGGAGCACATCCTCCAGCAGCCATTTGTTTTCGCTCGAGTAGGTCCCGTTGATCTTGTTGTAGGAACACATCAGCGTCCAGGGCTTGCCCTCCTTCACCGCCGTTTCGAAGGAGGCAAGATAGATCTCCCGCAGCGCGCGCTGCGAAATCACTTCATTCACGCAGAAGCGCCGCGTCTCCTGACTGTTGGCGGCAAAATGCTTCAGGCTGGTCCCGACGCCTTTGCTCTGGACTCCGCGGATGTGACCTGCCGCGATCTTCCCGGAAAGATACGGATCCTCGGAAACATATTCGAAGTTCCGTCCGCAGAGCGGGCTCCGCTTGATATTCGCCGCGGGTCCGAGCAGCACGTCCACATGTTCTCCCTGGCAGGCGTCCGCGATCGTCGCGCCGGTCTCTCCGGCGAGTTCCGGATCGAAGGACGCGGCCAGACCCGCCATTGCCGGGAAGCAGACCGCCGGGACCGCTTTGTTCCAGCCGCGTTCATCCTTTTCTTCGCCCTCCTTCCGAAGGCCGATCGGGCCGTCGCTGACCCAGACGGAGGGAACGCCGAGCCGTTCAGCGCCCACGGTCAGCCACGCGGTCTTCCCCTGAAGAAGAGCGACTTTCTCTTCAACTGTCATCTCCCGGAGAATCTTTTCGATATCCATCTGGGAAACACTCCTTTCAATGTAAACGTTTGCGTAATTTGCATGAAAAAAAGGGAAAGAACGGGCGTTCCTTCCCCTGTGCGTATGAGATTATTTCTTTCCGCCAAGCAGATTGCTGATGGCTTTGGTCAGGCCCTTGGTCAGGGATGTGACCACCTGACGGGTCGCCGTGGAGATCGCGGTGTTCTTGACGCGGCCGGCAACGGAGTCGTTCCGGCGGGCGCGCTCGGCGGCTTCCTCGCGCAGTTCGTCGCTGCGGGCGCGGCGTTCGGCGGCTTCGGCTTCCTTCGCAGCCTTCGCGGCTTCCTTCGCGGCTTCTGCGGCAGCTTTCTGCTGTTCGGCCAGCGTCGCGGCATCAACAACGGGCAGCCAGTTGCCGGTAGCCGGATCCTGCTGCATGGTCATCATCTGCTGGACATACTGGCCGGTCACGGGATCCTGCGTCATCACGGGCATCTGCTGGATCACGGGCTGGACCTGGATGGTGGGAACAGGCTGCGCCATCACAGGCTGCGCCATCACAGGCTGAGCCATCACGGGCTGCTGGATGGAGGGTTGCTGAACCATGGGCTGCGCGACGGGCTGGGCTACAGGCTGAACGGGGGTGTTTTCGATGGGGGTCATGTGCGTCAACTCCTTCTGAACATATTGTCCGGTGGTAGGATCGTAAACCATGAATGTCTGTCCCATAGTGTACTGTGCGGTGCTGACCTGCACCTGCTGAGGGGTCGTGTTGCAGACAGCGGGCTGCTTTGCCTGAGGATTCAGCATTTCGTACGCGCTTTCGCTGTCGATCACTTCGTCATACACGCCCTTGCAGGGGCTTGTATCGATCACATGGGTCCGCGTCTCCTCATCGATCGCACCCATGTAGCTCTGCGGGGGAAGGATGGTGGCCCGCTGCACCACGCCCGGAGCTCCGTTTTCATCCAGGAAGGAGAGCAGCGCCTCGCCGGTTTTCAGCGTGGTGATGGCTTCCTCGGTATCAAAGGACGGATTCGTCCGGAACGTCTGTGCTGCGACCTTAACCGCTTTCTGGTCGAGGGGGGTGTACGCGCGAAGCGCGTGCTGAATGCGGTTTCCCAGCTGACCCAGAATGGTCATGGGAATATCCGCCGGGCTCTGCGTGACAAAGTAGACGCCCACGCCCTTGGACCGGATCAGACGGACAACCTGTTCGATCTTCTCCATCAGGGCTCTGCTGCAGTTGTTGAACAGCAGGTGCGCTTCGTCAAAGAAGAAAACAATCTGCGGTTTCTCCGCGTCTCCCCGTTCGGGAAGAAGGCTGTACAGTTCCGTCAGCATCCAGAGCAGGAAGGTGGAATACATCGTCGGATTGTTGAACAGCTTGTCGGCCGAGAGAATGTTGATATAGCCTTTGCCGTTCGCGTCGGTCTTCATCCAGTCGCGGATATCGATCGCTGGCTTTCCGAAAAAGAGATTGCCGCCCTGATCCTCCAGCATGGCCACAGCCCGCTGGATCGCTCCGATGCTGGCCACGGAAACATTGCCGTAGTTCAGCGTATAGTCTTTGGCGTGCTCGCCGATGTAAACCAGCATCGCCTTGAGATCCTTGATATCGTCAAGAAGGTATCCCTCGTCGCTGGCCACCCGGAAAAGGATGTTGACCACGCCGGTCTGCGTTTCGTTAAGCCCGAGCATCCGGCTCAGCAGCAGCGCGCCCATTTCCTTTACCGTCGTGCGGATCGGATGGCCCTGTTCCCCGTAGACATCCCAGAACATCGCGGGATAGTCGTGATATTCAAAATTGCTAACGCCGCAGCCGTTCAGCCGTTTTTCCAGCGCTTCGGAATGCTCTCCGGGCAGGACCATGCCGCTCAGATCGCTTTTGACATCGCTCAGAAAAACGGGAACGCCCAGATCTGAGAAAGCTTCCGCCAGGACCTTCAGGGACACGGTCTTGCCCGTACCCGTCGCGCCGGCGATCAGGCCGTGGCGGTTCGCCATGCCGGGCAGAAGAAAGACCGGAGACCCGTTATCGGAGCCGACCCAGATTTTTCCGTCCTGAAGCATCTCTTTTCCTCCCGATTATTCTTAAATTTTATTTTACAACCAGGCGTCCGGTTCGTCAAGAGTTGTCCGCCCGGAGCATCACGCTTCCGGAGCGTTTCCCTCCTGCGTCAGAACATGCATTTTTTCCTTCATGATCACGCACGCCCGCGCCCGGTGGCTGATCTCGTTTTTCTCCTGCGCGTTCAGTTCGGCGAATGTTTTCCCCAGCGGTTCATACAGGAACAGCGGATCGTATCCGAAACCGCCGTTTCCGCGGCGTTCCGTCAGAAGGACCCCGGGACACCTGCCCTCGGCGATGATCGGTTCCCGGCCCGGGATCTTCAGCGCCAGAGCGCAGACGAACGCCGCGTCCCGATGCCCGTTGCCTTCCATCCGGGCAAGAAGCAGATCATTGTTCGCCTCGTCGTTTCCGTGTTCTCCGGCATACCTTGCGCTGAGTACGCCGGGCGCGCCGTCCAGCGCTTCGACCGTGAGGCCGCTGTCATCCGCGATGACCGGCAGCCCGGTCACTTCGCAGACCGTCTCCGCCTTGATGACAGCGTTCCCCGCGAAGGTATCGGCATTCTCGTCGATCTCCCCGTCAAAGCCCGCCGCCGTCATGGAAACAACGGTATAGTAGTCCCTGAAGATCTCCTGCAGCTCCCGGAGTTTATGCGCGTTTCCGGTCGCCGCGACGAGCAGCGGCTTCGGCGCGATATGACGCGTCCTTTCTCCGAGCGCCTGTTTCTGCGCCGCCATCAGTTCTTCGATCCCCTTCGCGCCGTAGGCCGTCAGCGTACTCAGCTCGGCACCGGTGAACGCGCGGCCTTCTCCGGTACCCTGAAGTTCAATAAATTCGCCCTTCTCGTTCATGACAAAGTTCATATCCACCTGAGCGCCGCTGTCTTCCTGATAGCACAGGTCAAGGCAGGGCGTGTCCCCCACCACGCCGCAGCTCACCGCGGCCACCTGGTGGACAATGGGAGAAGCAAGCAGCAGACCTTTCGCGATCAGCTTGTCCACCGCACAGGTCAGAGCGACCATCGCTCCGGTGATCGAAGCCGTCCGGGTACCGCCGTCCGCTTCCAGTACATCGCAGTCCAGCGTGATTGTCCGTTCGCCCAGAGCCTTCAGATCCACCGCCTGGCGCAGGGAGCGGCCGATCAGGCGCTGGATCTCAACGCTCCGTCCGTCCTTCTTGATTCCGTCCCGGGCTTTCCGTTCTGTTGTCGACGCGGGCAGCATGGCATACTCGGCGGTGACCCAGCCCTGCCCCTTTCCCTTCAGAAAAGGGGGAACAGACTCGCTGACACTCGCCGTGCAGATCACCCGGGTATTCCCCGTCGCAATCAGGCAGCTGCCCCAGGCTGTTCTGACAAAATCCGTTTCAATGCTGACCGGGCGTTTTTCGTCCGGCATTCTTCCGTCCGCTCTCATACCGTTCCATCCTCCTTATCTTCCCGAAAAAAGGGTTTCCTTCTCCTGTTATCGAATATGTCTGAAAGGGCTTGCCCCGCTATTACCGCAAAAGAGGTCTGACATCCTTGAAAGAGAAAATCCGCAAACTGTTTTCCAATGTCTGGACGATCCCGAATATTCTGACCATCCTCCGTATGGTGTTGATCCCTGTGTTCGTCTTGTTGTTTTTTACAGGTCACCGTCACTGGGCGCTGGGCGTTTTTCTGATCGCCAGCGCGACCGATTGTCTCGACGGGTATCTGGCCCGCAGGTTGAATCAGATCACCGACTTCGGCAAGCTCTTCGATCCGCTGGCGGATAAGCTCATGGTGCTGACGGCGCTGGTCTGCCAGGGCATCGCCGGGGTTTTCCCCTGGGCTGCCATCTGGATCGTCGCGGCCAAAGAACTGGTCATGGTCCTCGGCGGTCTGTTCATGCTGAACCGCGGCGTCGTTGTCTACAGCAATTACTTCGGCAAAACAGCCACCGTGTTTTTTATCGTGGCCCTGATCCTGTCCTTCTTCCATCAGGAACTGCTGGACGCCGGAATTGTTCTCTTCGGGCAGCCGGTCGACATTATTCTGCTCTTCGCCACCGTTGTCCTGGCGCTGGTCGCGATGGCGGTCTATGTTGCGGACGCCGTCCGGAAACTTCGCGTCAAAGCCGGAAAGTGATCATCCGTGTTCCGCCCAGTCACGGGCGCGTGAAACCGCTTTATGCCACCCTCTCAGGCCCATGAGACGGGTGGCTTCGTCCATTTCAGGGGAAAATTCAAGATCCTTCTGCCAGATCGCGGCGATCTCATCCGGTCCGCTGTAGACGCCAGCGCCCAGCCCGGCCAGCAGCGCCGCGCCCAGGGCCGTTGTCTCCATGACCCTCGGCCGGACCACGGGGATCCCGCAGATATCCGACTGAAACTGCATCAGGAATCCGTTCGCGCTCGCGCCGCCATCGACCTGAAGACGGTCCGGCTTTTTTCCGCAGTCCCGGATCATCGCCTCCATCAGATCAGCGCTCTGATAGGCGATCGCCTCCAGCGCCGCCCGGACGATATGCGCCCGACCGGTCCCCCTGGTCATGCCCACGAGGGTGCCCCGGCTGTACATATCCCACCAGGGCGCGCCCAGTCCGGTGAAAGCGGGAACCAGATAAACGCCGCCGGTGCTGCTGACGGAACGGGCCATGCCCTCGCTCTCGGAGGCGTGTCCGATCATTTTCAGCTCGTCACGGAGCCATTGGATCGTCGCGCCGCCCATAAACACGCTTCCCTCCAGCGCGTAGACCGGCTTTCCCTTCAGCCGCCAGGCCATGGTCGTCAGCAGACCGTTTTCGCTCCGGACCATTTCGGATCCGGTATTCATCAGCATAAAGCAGCCTGTGCCGTAGGTATTCTTCACGTCCCCCGCCTTCATGCAGGCCTGTCCGAACAGGCTCGCGTGCTGATCGCCCGCCATGCCGGTCACCGGGATAGGGCGGCCGAGGATCTCAGGATCCAGCATGCCGATCAGCCCGGAAGAATCGACCACCCGCGGAAGGCAAGCCTTCGGGACATCCAGGATCCGGAGCAGATCATCGTCCCAGTCCTGTGTTTCCAGATTGAACATCATCGTCCGCCCGGCATTGGTGGCGTCTGTCACATGGGGTCTTCCGCTCAGCAGATGCCAGCACAGAAAGCTGTCCACCGTACCGAAGCACAGTTCTCCCCGCGCCGCCCGGTCGCGGCACTGGTAATGATCCAGCATCCATTTCAGTTTGGTTCCCGAAAAATACGCGTCCGGGACCAGTCCGGTTTTCTCCCGGATCAGGTCTCCGTATCCGTCCGCGGTCAGGCGGTCCACAATGCCCGAGGTGCGCCGGCATTGCCAGACAATGGCGTTTCCGACGCATTTCCCGGTCTGCCGGTCCCACAGGAAGGTGGTTTCCCTTTGATTGGTGATACCGATCGCCACGATCTCGGAAGGATTCACATTTCCCAGCCGCACAGCTTCCCGGAGCGCAGTAATCTGACTGTTCAGGATATTCTCCGGATCGTGTTCCACCCATCCCGGTTTCGGATAATGCTGGGGGAACTCGACGGCATGGGAGGCGATGATGTCTCCTGCCGGGGTAAATACGATCGCCCGGGAACTGGTGGTTCCCTGATCCAGAGCAACCAGGCAGCTTGCCATACGCTTTCCCTCCTGTATGTTTCCCTCTTTACTGTCAGTCGACTTTGATCCCGTAGATAAAGCACGTTCCCTTGCCCGTTGTTCCGATCACCATCATGCCATTGTAAACAGCGGGGCTTGCGTCAATGGTCCCCTCGACCCGGAGGGAGGCCGTCTCCTGTCCGGTCAATCCGTCCAGCATAACGATATTTCCGTCTGCGGCGCACTGAACGATCCAGCCGTCACCGGATTCGTTATAAAGGGCAACGGGAGACGAATAGCTCCGGTCCGAAAGCCCGCAGGCCCAGATGAGTTTTCCGTTCTCCTTGTCCAGCGCGATCAGAGCCGCTTTGGCGGAACCGACGCCCAGATCAGCCGCTCCGGCTTCGGAAAGGCCTGTAACGGTATAGTATACCAACCCGGCCAGGTTTTCCTGTCCGACGACCGGAGAAGCCCGGAAGCCGGATGAGGTCGCGGCTTTGGAAGTATCCCTGACCACGCCGGCCGTGAACTGCCATTTGTTTTCACCGGTCATCGCGTTATAGCAGCGGACGGAAACATCGCCCTTTTTCCGGTTGATCAGCATATTCGCAGTATACAGATTCAGCCCGCCGTCACTGCTGAAATCCAGCGCCGGAGTGGATTCCACCGCGTCCTCTGTCTCCACAGCCCATTCCGTCTTCATCGTGTTGACATCGACGCAGCGCAGGATGCCGCCCATGTCCGCGTAAAAGACATAACCCTCATACATAGCTACAGACGCCTCGACAGCCGTCAGCGCGTTCTTTTTTTCCGCGGAGGTTTTCGCGCGAAGCACCAGGGTCGAGGGAGATATGACATACTTCGCCTGCGCGTAGTCAAAGGTGCTTCCGAGGTTGGTCACATAGAGCAGCCCGTTGGTTCCGGCGGTGACCATGGTATCGGAGGTCCGGTCGATCAGCGCGGATGTTTCAAAGGATCCGACATCGTTGAATCCGCGCTTGCCGTTTTTCTGATCCAGGCCATCGATGATAGCGAGTTCCTTCTGCGTATACAGATTGAACTGACGCAGACCGATGCTTCCGGTCTTGCTCTTCATTTTCCGGGCGAACTGGCCGACGGTCATATACGGATATCCACTCGGATGCAGGCTGGGCGTCCCGCGCATGGGATACCCCAGCTTGATGCTGTTCCGGGTCAGGGATCCGTCCGTCAGGTCCAGGAAATGGATCTGCCCGTCCAGTCCGGCAATGATGACTTCTTTCAGACCTGTTTTTTCTTTTTTTGCGTCATACAGGTTGCTGTTCTCGCGGACTTCCTTGCTCCACTTCACGATCGCCGGCTGACCGGTCCAACCGATACCGTAATATACCGTGGAACTGGCACTCTTGACGCTTCCGGCCTCAGCGGTCCATTCCAGCTCCAGGGTCCCGGTGCCGTTGATCTTTCCGACCGCGGCATTCTGTCTGAAGGAATCTCCTCTGTACGTCAGGACTCCGAGCGGGACCTTGGTGTATTCGCCTGCTCCCGGCATATCAACCCGCTCCTTCAGGGGGCGGCTGTATTCGTTCAGGCGTTTGGTACCGCTGTAGATCGTTGAATTGGTGATGATCTTCGGATTGGCCTCTTCGGAAACCTCGACGGTCAGTCTGGGCTGTTCCGTGATTTCCGGCGTCGGTTCGGGAGTCGGTTCCGGTGTCGCGGTCGGCTCGGGCGTCGCAGTCGGCTCGGGCGTTGCTGTCAGTTCAGGCGTCGCCGTCGGTTCCTCCGTGGCAAAGACGACAGGGATCTCTGTTTCCGCAGGTGCCTGTCCGGGCAAATCCGGAGTAACGGTCGGTTCCACGTCCGGCACGGACGCGACCTGAACTCCGGTTTCGTATCCCGCGTCCGTCCATTCGTCGTCAGCCTGTTTCTGCAGGGTGACGGTTCCCTCATATCCTTCGGTCACATGCCAGGTCAGGCTCCAGAGCGTATCCTCCGTATTGTCGGCCTGGATCACCTCGGTGTCCAGGGGAATACCGTCTTCATCCGTAATCCGGACCCCCTGCACCCCTTTGCCGGTCTTGACCGTAAACGTTACGTCTGCCGGAGCGGTCTGGCTCTCGCCTGTCACGGCATAGGCGAGAATATCGGCCGCAGGTTTTTTCCCTCCGGCGAACAGGCCGGAAGTCAGTTCCGTTACCTGATTCTTTACATTTTCCAGCGCCGGAATTTTCATGACGGCAACCACTGCCGCGCCGATCACAAGCAGAAGCGCCACCAGAACGATCAGGAAACCGTGGCCGTGTCCCTCCTCATTGATGTATTCCGCCGACATCCTTGCGGAATCCTGTGGACGGTAGCGGCCGTCGCCGTTGACAGGGGACAGGTGGTCACGGCCGTACATATCCGGTCTGACGGCTGCCCTTTCCCGGTTTTCATTCATATCGCGCGTAAAGCTTTCCTGTCCGCGGGCAGGTCTTTCCGCGGCATCCTGATTCATCCTGTTCAGGCCCATTCTTCCGGAGGCGTAGCCAATCCCGGTTTCGGGATTGCTGGCGTTCGGCATCATGGTCCTCGCCTGAGGCGGGATCCTGTTCGGGCTCTGGATCCGGACCCGGTTGACGACTTCCCGCGCGGTCGCGCTTTGCGAAGCAATGACAGGATCATCGGTATAGCGGGGTTCCGGAACCTCGTCCGCAACCGGCAAAACTCTGGTTTCCCCCGTCAATCCGGCTAAGAAAACGTCATCTTCCGTCAGCGTTTCGATCTCGCGATGCCGGTCCGAACGGCGCCGTCTGGGAGTGGGCGCCGCCGGTTCCGCCGTCACGGGCGTCCCGGACGCCTCCCGCGTGGATGTTTCTCCGGGGACAGCGGATTCTGCGTTCGCCGTATCCGGCAGATCCGTACCGGCGCCGTTGGTCTGCGCGAAACTGTTCAGTTCATTCAATAGATCCTTCATATTACTCAAGATCTGATCCTTCCTCCGGTCTGTATTTCTAAGATACCCTGATCGCATACGTAAACAGGATAATTATATCCGATTATAACGAATCTCACAACCCCTTGCGCTTGCCTTTTTCATCCGTCCACCATATAATGTGTCCGATAAATGTGAGAGGGGGCGTCCTGATGATCTGTACGCTGTGTCCGCGCCGCTGCGGGGCAGACCGCGCTGACCGCCGCGGATTTTGCGGTCTGCCGGATCAGATGCTGATCGCGCGGATCGCGCCTCATCTGTGGGAAGAACCTCCGATCTCCGGAACCAACGGAACAGGCGCCGTCTTTTTCTCCGGATGTACCCTCCGCTGCGTCTACTGCCAGAATGCCGATATTTCCCACCGGAACGAAGGCCGTGAATTTTCGCCCGCTGAACTGGCGGACGCGATGAAGCGGCTGGTGGACGCCGGGATGCATACCGTTTCCTTCATCACCGCGACGCCGCATATTCACGGGATCCTGAAGGCGCTGGAAATCTACCGTCCTCCGGTACCCCTTGTATGGAACACCTCGGGATATGAAACGGTGGAAACGCTCCGGCTGCTGGACGGCGTGATCGATATCTGGCTTCCGGATCTGAAGCACTGGTCTCCCCGGGCCGCGCGACTCTGCGCCGGCGCGCCGGACTATTTTGAAGTCGCTTCCGCCGCGATCCGGGAGATGGTCCGGCAGGCCGGTGTTCCCCGCTATAATGAGGAGGGGATCATGCTCCGCGGCGTGCTGATCCGCCATCTGATCCTTCCGGGATTCACGTCTGAAAGCATGAAGCTTCTGACCTGGATCCGGGATGAACTGCCCGCCGGGATCCCCGTCAGCCTGATGCGGCAGTATATCCCCTGCAACCATGTCTCGGTTCCGGGACTGGACCGCAGGATCACGGACGCCGAATACCGCCGCGTCCGGGATCATATGCTGGCGCTGGATCTCCCCGGTTTCCTGCAGGAACCGGATTCCGCCGACCGCGATTTCGTTCCCGTGTTCAACCGGCCGGAAAGTTTTTTCTGAAACAGCGTCCGCCTATTCCTCTTTTTCGCGATCTGTGCTACACTCTACCCCGAATTCATGAAGAACGGAGGCCGACCATGGCCGAACCTTTCATCCGGGTCGCCGTTGAGGACGACGCCCCGCGCATGCTGGAAATCTATGCGCCCTATGTCAGCAATACCGCGATCTCCTTTGAGATCACCGTCCCGACCGAAGAGGAATTCCGCGGTCGGGTCCGGGACGTTCTGAAAATGTATCCCTGGCTTGTCTGCGAACTGGACGGGCGGATCATCGGATACGCCTACGCGCATCCGTATCGCGTCCGGGAAGCCTATCTGCACTCGGTCGAGCTGAGCATTTATGTGGATCCGTCATATCATCGAATGGGCATCGGGCGCCGTCTGTACAATGCCCTGGAAGAGATCCTGGCCCGTCAGAATGTATATATGCTGTATGTCCATGTAGCCAACTCCGAACATCCTGACCGGTATCAGAACGGCGAAAGCCTGAATTTCCATTTTAAGTCCGGTTTCCGAATCATCGGCGAGGCGCGCGGCTGCGCGTGCAAATTCGGCCGCTGGTACAACCTGATCCAGATGGAAAAGGCCATCCCCTGCGTCCACGACGCGAACGCGCCTCTGATCCCCTTCCCCGAACTGGACCCCTGAACAGTTAACACCGGTGGGAGCATTCCCGCCGGTGTCGTGTTTTGCCGAAATTTCATACTGTAAACCTCGTCCCGGAGCCTCATCGCTGAAGCAGCCAGTCAATCACATGGACGATTCTGATTCCTTCATAGTTGCCAACCGTGAATTGATCAAGAGTCAATACGGTCTTTTCATAATTATCCCGGATCATGCGAAGAGGCTTCATCTCACGTTCAAACGTTTCTTCCGATGTCATATCAGCAGTCACCTGATAATAGACGATCTCATCACCCGCACGGGCAACAAAATCCACCTCCGTATTTCCGACTTTACCGATATTGACCTGATAACCTCGGTGCAGCAGTTCAAAGAATACGGTGTTTTCAAGCGAGAAACCCAGATCGTATGACTTTTTCGGCAGAATATGATTACGCAGTCCCAAATCAACAATATAATACTTACTTCCGTTGACTATATTCTTGAACTGACAGATGAATTTACGCATTATCCTTATAAAGACTGATTGAAACTGATATGCGCAGTATATATGGAGTAAATTAAACAGCCTCCCGGAACCCGGGAGGCCGCAAAGTAATTCACAGGATTAAAAACAGGGGCCTTTTCACATGGTCGATCTGTTCGCTATTATTTTTTCAGCTTCGGTACATGGTATTCGATTCCCTGATCGAAAATAACTTTTTCAGGCGGAACTTCCAGCGTTTCCGGATGGTTCAGTCCTTTGGTCACATCCGCGAAGAAAGCTGCGTAATGCGCGCCGGAGCAGATCCGCTCGTCCGCGGTGATGCCAACGGGAAGCCAGCGCTTCATCCGCGTTTTCCCATCCGCGTCCGTCACAGCTTCCTTCCGGATGCTGCCCATTCCCCAGAACATTCCGACATTTCCGAAGTTGTAAATATGATGATAAACGTGGTGCAGGCCGATGCTGGCATTGTTGGTGATATACAGACCGCTGTAGAAGGGCAGTTCCTTCAGCAGAGCCATCGGAAGCAGGCCGTATCGGTCCAGGAAGCGGACCATGATCGCCATCACCGTTCCCAATCCGGGGAGGCTCAGGGCGAAGCGGGCCAGTTTGACCGCGAATTCATCCCCGTTCTCGGCATTCCGGTTTTTCTCCACTTCGGCATTCATCCGGTCCCGGATATCAAACAGGGTATCCGTCAGATCAAATTCAAGGCGGACCACCGTTTCCTCGCTGTTATGGTTCTGGCTGTCCTTGAGCATGGTGAAGGAAACGGAACAGTTGTTCCGGGCGTAATACTGTTTGTTCATGATGAAGCGGTTGATTTCGGGATGGCCCGCGACTGCCCGGACATAGGCAGCCATCAGGATCTGCATAAATGTTACCTTTTCGCCCTGGCGGCCTTTCTCCGCGATGTACCGGGCCAGCTGTTCATAATCGAGCTGATGCTCCAGAAACACCTGCGCGTCACACCGCATCGGCATCAGATAGGGGGTCACCCGTACGATCGGGTCAATGCAGCTGAGTCTTCTTCCGTCCGCTCTCCGTCCGAACATGTTCTAACGCCTCCCCTGAAAGATCAGAAAAGATCCGAAGCTTTTTCCAGAGCTTCCTGCTGTGCCTGCAACAATTCTTCAAAACGCTTGCGGTAATCCTGTGCGGCGGTTTTCAGTTCAGCCACCTGACGGGTCAGGCTGTCGCGTTCTTCGCTCAGGCCGTCCAGACGTTCAGTCGCTTCGGCCTGCGCCTTCAGCCGGATCGCTTCGGCGTCTTCCTTTGCCTTGCGGATCGTTTCATCCTTGACCTGCTTTGCCATCTCCAGGATCTCGCGGAATCCGGCTTCATCCTCAGCGGATACCGTGGAGGCGGCTGGCGCGGGTTCTCTTACGACCGTTGTCTTCTGGCGGAGATCACTGATCTCGTTTTCCATACGTTCGATCTCGTCGCTGATCGCGTCGAGAAAATCGTCGACTTCTTTGATGCTGTAGCCCTTCGCTTCCCTGCTGAATTCCTTGTTCACGATAGTATCGACCGTAATCCGTTCCATGATTTTGCTCCTTTCATTTTTCACACGGCATCATACCGCGGCTGTTTCTGTCAGTAGCCGTATCCGCCAAAGCCCGCGTAAGCGTTGACTGCGACCGGCATATTCCCGGTATAGGGATTATATCCGCGATTCTCATCGGCGCGGGCGGGATCCCATCCGGCGGTATTCTGTGACATTCTCCGTTCTCTCCGACCTGCCGGGACAAAATTGGTCGCCGGCGCTTCCTGCACTGCGGGCATTGCCCCGCGAAGCGGCTGATAGGCGTTCCGATGCTGCTCGGGCAGGATCTTGACCCCTGCCGGAGCGATCAGAACCAGGCGGCCGCTCTGCAGCGTCCGGACCCCGCAGCCGAGCGTAAACGCGGCACCGGCCAGCATATCCTGACAGCGGACGCTTTCGTTCTCGTTGGCGATGGCGTCCAGCGTGACGATCAGCGTCTCGCCGTTTTTCATGCACTCGATCGCTTCGTAGCAGCTCTTCAGGCTGGTCATGGCCATGATGTGCTCCACATGCGTATAGCTGTTCCCGCTGTCCGGCGCAAAAGCGCCCGGCATATAGGAGATATTATCCTGTCTTTGGGGAATAAACCCGGTTCCGGATTCCGGCCCCTGAATCGGGGAGGTCGCGTACGGCGCCGTATTGTTTCCGAAATAATCCGCCATCATGCTCATCCCGTAATCGGTCCCCTGCGCGGGATTCATTCCGGTAAACCCGGTGTGGGCATAGGGCATCGCCGGATTTTCCGCCGCGTATTCCGCAGCCTTCTGGCGGGCCAGCTCCTCTTCTCCGGGATTCTTACGGCGGACCGGCCTGTAGCAGCTTGTGCCCCCATCCGGTCTGGAAGACGCGTTCATTTCGCTTTTTCTCGTCAGTCCGGAAAGCATATTCACCAGTTTATTCAACAAAACAGATTCCTCCTCAAGCCCGGCTTTCAGAACAGACGGACTGTCTGTCCTTCATAAAGGACGCCCTGCTGGATTGCAGAGATAAACGCTGTGTCATCCCGCTTCTCCAGAATATTGACCGGTATAAACGTCTGATATTCCCCGTCGACGACCACCACGCCCGGCATATTGTCCTGCGTGTAGATCGCTCTGAGGGGGACCGTCAGCGTTGAAATGCTGTCGCCCAGTTCACCGGTACAGGTCCGGATATACAGGACCGGGGATACCGCGCTTTCCACGCTCAGCCGGACTACCATTTCCCCGCCGCTTCTGGTGAAGGAAACAACGCGCGCCTGGACATTGGTATCCATGAAATTCTCAAGCTTCAGCTCGTAAACCGCGCCTTCGACCGGATTCCATGTTCCGTCCCGGACCAGCATCAGCACATACCACTGTCCGTCCCGGATAACGCGGTAGATCGCTGTTTTCCCTTTGCTGATGACGCCTGACGCGGGTTTTTCACCGTTGATCATCCTTCGGACCTCCGAAGGGGAGAACGATTCATAATTATCCACTGTCAAGCCGTATTCGTAACCGTCGGAATAAAAACTGACGATCCCGTCCGAAGTGGCCGCGAACTGTTTCGTCCAGCTGTCGATACGCTGGAGCTGGCTCGCCTCATCGTCATAGAGACGGGTCATCCGCTGGTCTTCGGCGTACTTTTGTTTCAGATAATCCTGACGGCTGCTGATGGCGGTATCCAACAGGCTCTCCTGATTATTCATGTTTCCGCGGGTCCCGCTGACGATCTCCCGGACTTCCCGGGCCCTGGTCATGACTTCGGATTCGAGCTTTTCCATCTTGGCGTCGCTCGCGACCTCGGCGTTCAGAAGTTTGATCTGGTACTCTTTGATCTGATCCCGGTAATCCTGAAGAGCCGTCATTTCCTTGGTGCTGAATCCGGAGGAATAAACCTTGCAGATGGAATTCCCGCGAATAGTCATGCTGCCTTCTTCCGCGATATACTGAATGCTGGTAACGCCTTCGGCGTCGTACGGCGTTTCATCGCGGACGATCAGACAGTCCCCTGTATAGCGCGTTCCCATCGTGCCGGCGGTGATCGTCGCGTAGGGAGAAGCTTCCGGCGTGAATGCCGTCACCAGATACCAGACGACAAACCCGAGCACCAGCACGATCAGCATGATCTGTCCGACGCTGAGCCGTTTCTTTTCCGGTTGCGGCTGAGGCATCTGAACAGGCTGCGGAGGCATCATCTGGTACATAGCCGGCGCTCCTTTCTCCATAAATTAACATCATATAATATCATATTCCCGTGCTTCTTTGCAACCGCTCCGGTCCTTCCGGAAGGGAATAACCGTAAATATACAACAGAAAAAACCTCCCGGGGGAGGTTGCAGAAACGGAGAAAAGGATTCCGGATCAGGTCAGCAGCCATTCGGCGGGGCACACTCTGGCTTCGGCGGGTTCCCCGTCCAGGATCTCCAGCGTCATCAGGGATTTTTCTCCCGCGACGCGCTTCTTGGCCGGGGAAACGGTAGACATCACGAATGCCATACCGATGACATCGATATTGAACTCACGCATCAGTTCGACCATCCCCTTGGCGGTTCCGCCGCCCTTTAGAAAATCGTCGACGATCAGCGCCCGGGTATTTTCTTTCACGGCGCGGCGGCTGAGACTCATCGTTTCAATATTGCCGGAACCGGAAACATAATTGATATTAACTGCCGAACCTTCGTAAACCTTGGAGGAGTGACGCGCGATCACCAGCGGGATCCCGAGCGCGTTGGCTGTTGCAAAAGCGACAGGAATCCCCTTGGTTTCCATCGTCAGAACAAAATCCGGCGCGCCGGCGTAATACTCTGTGGCGATGATCTCCCCCATCCGGTTCACAATATCCGGCGTGCTCAGAATATCGGAATAATACAGGAATCCGCCCGGAAGGACCCGGCCGGCTCCGCTCAGTTTCCCGCAGAGTTCCCGGATATATTCAGCCGCCATTTCTTTGGTCACCGTGGGACGGTAGCGGACGCCGCCGGCCGCGCCGGTCACCGTTTCGATCTTTCCCAGGCCGAATTCCTCCGTCACTTCCCGGAGCAGATCGATATCCTCGCTCATGGTCGACTTCGCCGAACCGAACATTTCGCAGAAACGGTTCAGCGTATAGATCCTGTTCGGCGTTCCGGAAAGCAGTTTCATCATCGCGCTCATGCGCTCGTTTCGGCGGATCTTTTCCACGGCAGTCTCTCCTTCGGACATAGCATGCAAAAAGTCAGGTTGCGGAAGGATTATAGCATCATATCCGAATATTGAAAATGTATTTTTTGATAAAAGTTCGTCTTTTTCTTGCTTTTCCTGTGTTCTGAATGAACTATGCTTCGGATAAATAAAAAAACCGCCGGAAGGCGGCACGGACAGCATACCGATAAAATCATTCCTCCGCAAGGAAAGGGCTGATATCCTTCAGCAGCTCCTCGCAGTCGTCGCTGTAGATCTCCAGCGAGATAGGTCTTGAAAGATCCAGCGAAAAGATCCCGAGAATGGACTTCGCGTCCACCACATGACGTCCCGCGCGAAGATCCATGTCAAAAGGATATTTCCCTACAACATTCACAAAACTGTTGACATTTTCAACCAGGCTCAGCCTGATATTCACCGATTTCATATAAGCCTCCTCAGTCGCTCCCCATTGCCGCTTCCCGCATCGGGATCCGCAGCATCAGTGTATTCTCTTCGCTGTCCCATTCACAGCTGCCATGCAGGGTCCGGGTCAGGAAATCCGCGTCAATAAAATGTCCCTCATTGTGGAAATCAAAGCTCAGATCGTCCATCTCAATTTCGGTCCCGTCCAGGATCGCAACGTTTCCGGTATCCTCCCGGCAGATGACCAGCGTATATCCTTCCGCCTCCAGCACGATATTGCTGCCGTCGTCATTCAGGGCCCATCCTTCCACACAGTTCAGCATATCGTCAAGCGAGATCCGGATCCGGCCGTTCAGTTCCAGCATACGGGGATACCGGATCACGGACACGCCGTCCTCCAGCGCGATCCACTGCATCGGATCGCCGCTGTCGTTCAGGACAGCCGACCCTTCCAGCACGTTGTATGTATTTTCGTCCAGATCGACATACTCAACGATCTCCGTCGGGACCGGTGTGCTGTCGGCAGAAGGTCCCTCTGTGGCATTGGCCGCGGGACCTTCAGCAGGCTTATCTGCCGGTGCTTCTGTCGGCGCCGCAGTCGGCTTGGCGGTCGGTTCTGCCGGTGCTTCCGCCGTAGGTTCTGCAGTCGGTTCCGCCGTCGGTTCTTCTGTCGGGGCTGCAGTGATCTCCTCGGTCGGTTCGGCAGTCGGCTCCTCTGTCGGTTCTTCCGTCGGGGCTGCAGTGATCTCCGCGGTCGGTTCGGCAGTCGGCTCCTCCGTTGTCACAGGCGCCGGCGTGTCTGTGGGCATAGGCATAACATCCGGATTTTCGAACAGATTCGTCTGAGTCGCGCGCCCGGCGACGCCGTCCTGCGTAAGGCCGTTGTAATACTGGAATTTGCGAACAGCGTTCCGCGTCTGTCCGCCGTAAGCGCCGTCGGCGGAGCCTTCCGGAAGATATCCGAGTTCGATCAGCCGTTCCTGAATTTTTCTGACTTCCTTTCCCCTGGCTCCGGACGCAATGTTATGGTAGGCGGGATTGGGAGAAATGGTAGGGACCGGAACGGGCGTCACGGACACCGTAGGAACGGGGGTTTCCGTTTCGGCGGGGTTTTCCGTCACCATTTCCACGATTGCCGGTTCGGGCGTCGGAGACGGCGTCGGAACAGGCGTCACAACGGGAGCAGAGGTGCTTTCGACGGCAATAACGAGCGTCGCGCCCATATATGCCAGCATCATCTTCAGAAAATCCACCGAAATCACTCCCGTCCTGAATTATTATAATCAGTATACCAAATCCCATCCCGGATGACAATCCCTGTTTTTTGTGTTAAGATAAAGAAAATCAAGCCTTTCCAAGTGAAAAGGCATTCGCCGGAGGCGCTATGGAAAAGATTGAAGCCGGTATTCTCGGCACCGTTTTTCGCAATGACGAAAACGGTTATTCCGTTGTGTCCGTCCGGGTCGGCCGTAATGAAACCACCGTCGTCGGAACGATGCCTCCTCTTTCACCCGGGGAGCAGGCCGTCTTTACCGGCGAGTGGACAGAACACAAATCCTACGGCCGCCAGTTCAAGTGCGTTTCCTGCGAGCTTCAGGTCCCGACCACCCTGCTGGGGATCGAGCGTTATCTCGGAAGCGGTCTGATCCGGGGCGTCGGTCCTTCCACCGCTGCTCAGATCGTCAATCATTTCGGCGAGGAAACGCTGACCGTGCTGTCTGAACAGCCCGAGCGACTGACGGAAATCTCCGGCATCGGCAAAAAGCGTGCGGCCATGATCATCGAAAGCTATCAGGAACAGCAATCCGCACGCAGCGCGATGGTCTTTCTTCAGTCCTACGGTATTCCGGGGCCGTTGGCGGCCCGGATCAGTAAATATTACGGAGAACAGACGGCGGAGATCGTCCGTCAGGATCCTTACCGCCTCTGCGACGATCTGGAAGGCGTCGGATTCCGCACAGCCGACCGGATCGGAATCGCGCTCGGCGTCGCACCCGACAGCGACAGCCGGGTTCGCTGCGCCATGAAATATGTCCTTCGGGACGCGTCCGCCTCCGCAGGGCATGTCTGGCTGCCGGAGGATATGCTCTGTTCCGTTTCCGCTTCGTTGCTTCAGATTCCTCAGGATCTCTGCGCCGTCAATCTGACCGCGCTGCTCCTCAGCCGGGAGTTGATTGCCGAAGCAGAGGAAGACAAGCCCCGGCGGATTTATCTGCCCGCCTTCTACCGTGCAGAGAAAGAAGTCGCGCTCCGGTTACGGGAATTAATGCTGGCCGCTCCGCCGGAACGCTTCGCCGGCGCTTCCCACGCCATCGGCCGGTTTGAAAAACAATCCGGTATTCAGTTTTCCCCTCTGCAACGTCAGGCCATCACCCGGGCGCTGGAAAGCGGCGTATTCATTATCACCGGCGGTCCCGGCACCGGAAAAACGACGATCATCCGCTGTATTCTGGCGCTGCTGGAGCCCGAAAGCGAGGTCTCCCTCTGCGCGCCGACGGGGCGCGCCGCCAAGCGGATGACCGAGGCAACCGGCCGCGACAGCCTGACCGTTCACCGCCTGCTGGAATACGGCGGCGAGGAAGGTACCTTTGCCCGCGGTCCCGAAGAACCGCTGGAAGCCGACGTTATTATCGCGGACGAAACCTCCATGATCGATCTGAATCTGATGCGGGCACTGCTCCGGGCCATCGAGCCGGGCACCCGGCTGATTCTGGTCGGCGACGCGGATCAGCTGCCCAGTGTCGGTGCCGGCAATGTACTCGGCGATCTGTTGGAAAGCGGTGAAATTCCAAGCATCCGGCTCACGGATATCTATCGTCAGTCCGACAGCAGCCGAATCGTTGTCAACGCTCACCGGATCAATCTGGGCGAAATGCCTCTGCTGAACGAAAAAAACACGGACTTCTTCTTTGAGCGCCACACGACCTTCCGCGAGACGGCGGATTCCGTTGTCGCGCTGGTCACCCGCCGTCTCCCCTCCTGGCTGAAATATCCGGAGGAGGAGGCTGCCGGACTGGCCATGCGCAATATTCAGGTTCTCTCCCCGACAAAAAAGGGCGAATGCGGCGTCGCGGCACTGAACCTGATGTTGCAAGCCGCCCTGAATCCCCCCTCAGAGGAAAAACCGCAGCTGATCTGGGGAGAAAAAACGTTCCGTCTGGGAGATAAGGTCATCCAGACGAAAAACGATTACAAGATTGAATGGATCCGGCATACCGACGCGGGAATCGTGGACGGTGCCGGCGTCTTCAACGGTGACGTGGGCTTCATTATTCAGGTTGACCCAGAGGAACACACCCTGACCGTCCGGTTTGACGACGAGAAGGACGTCCTGTACAGCGCCTCGGATCTGGAAGCGCTGGAAATTGCTTATTGCCTGTCCGTTCACAAGAGTCAGGGCAGCGAATTCCCTGTGGTCGTGATTCCCGTGGTCGGCGGGCCGCCCATGCTGTTGACCCGCAACCTTTTCTACACCGCGGTCACCCGGGCGCGGAATCTGGTCGTACTCACAGGCCGGGAAGAAATGATCCGGTCCATGGTTGAAAATGACCATATCAATCAACGCTATACGACGCTCGCGCTGCGTCTGCGGGAAGCGGCGGTGATGGTTCCGTGAATCGGGACCGATGACCGCGCATCTTTTCACAACAAACATCATCCGTCAGATTGCACCTGTCCGGATCATTCCGGCAGACCGGCAATATTCAGGAATTACAGGGAGAAACCGAAAATGCTTGAAAAAATGGATGATTTCTTTGCCAGGCGCCTGGCCGGTTATGATGCGCATATGCTTTCCGAAATAGAAGGCGCGACTGAATTCTATCCGTATACGGCTTCCCTGCTGCCGTTGAATGAAGGCGCCTGCGTGCTGGATCTGGGCTGCGGAACAGGGCTGGAGCTGGAATACTATTTTTCTTACAATCGCGGTGCCGCCGTGACCGGAATCGATCTGTCCGAAGATATGCTGGATGCGCTCCGCAACAAATTCTCCGAATATCATGTCCGACTGATCAACGCGTCCTATTTTGATGTTCCTTTGGGAGAGAACTGCTTTGACGCCGCGGTATCCGTTGAATCTCTTCATCATTTTGAAGCTGATCGGAAACTGGAGCTATACAAAAAGCTCTTTTTCGCCCTAAAGGACAGCGGGAGGTTTGTCCTTACGGACTATTTTGCGGAATCGGAGGAACTGGAAAAAGAATACTTCCGGAATCTGGCGGAACTGAAAAAAGAGCAGGAGTTAGCCGATGATACGTTTTACCACTATGATACGCCGCTGACTGTGGACCATGAAAGAGAAATCCTGCAAAATGCGGGCTTTGGGAATATCCGTATCATGAAGCGCTGGAATGCCACCTGTACTTTGGTCGCGGAAAAGCGATGAGAAACCGACGCGGCGGAGGCCGGGAAAAATGAACAACAACATAGAACAAATCATCCAAAGCACTACGGAAGAAAATCAGGGTCAGACTGACTGGACAAAAGTATGGAGCACGAAATATCCGATCCTGAAACGCTATCAGAATGAGGTTGACGTTCCGTATTTTGCCCGGAATATACGGAAAATGTTTAACGAGATACAGGAACAATACGGTTACAGTGAACTTGACGCGATGCTGGTGTGCAAGGATATCCTTGCGCACGAATATACGGACAAACGTCACAAATAACAAATTCCCGGTTGTCTGTAACAGGGATCACCGAAGCGCCTGCTCCCGACCGGAAACAGTTCTGTCAGATTATGACAAGTAAGGATGGTTATATGACATTCAGAGCAAATGAACCGGTACCCGCAGAGTTGTTATCTTCGCTGAGAGGATCTGTTGGGTGGAACAGAATGGAAAAAGAATTAGCCGATAAAAAAATGTCGTCTTTTTATCACATTGCAGCATTTGAAGATAATGAACTGATCGGATATATTGATTGTATTTCTAACGGCGTTACGGACGCATATATTCAGGATCTGATGGTTAAGCCGGAATACCAGGGAAAAGGGATTGGCTCTGAATTGATGAAAAAGATGATTGCCTATCTTAAAGGCTGTCATATTTATATGATTTCGGTCATTTTTGATGAAAGTCTGAAATCGTTTTATGAAAGATTCGGATTTTATCCGATGCTCAGCGGTCAGTTAGAGACGTATAGAAGTATCTGATCCCGGTTTGCATGTATCAAATTAAGAAAACCAGGCAATAAACAGGAATTTGCCGGGATGATCAATGCTTATATGCGCGACAGGAGAAGATATTATGCCAAGCTTAAAAGGATTTGAATGGACCTTTGATACAGAAGCATCCAAATATGAAAAAATGCGTCCGGGATATGTGGATGAACTGTACAAGGAAATCTTTTCCTACATCCCGATCGGTGAAAACAGCAATGTTCTGGAAATCGGCAGCGGCGGAGGACAGGCAACAGAGTCTTTGCTGAAAACCGGCCGCAGACTGACTGCGGTAGAATACGGCAAAAATTTTTCAAATCTGTTGCTGAACAAATTTGGTCATTATGCCGGGTTTGATGTTGTAACAGGTAAATTTGAGGAAGCAGTACTGGAGAAAGATTCATACGATTTGATTTATTCAGCATCTGCATTTCATTGGATTCCCGAAGAGATCGGCTACAGAAAGGTTTATGAACTTCTCAAAAACGGTGGCGTTTTTGCACGCTTTGCCAATCATCCTTATCGGGATAAGAATAATCCGGAACTGTCCCATGCAATCGATCTGTTATATGATGAGTATTATTGCAGATATTATCAAACAACGCGAAAAATATTGAAAGAATACTCGGCTTCAGATGCTGAGGAACGTGCACTCATTGCGCGTAAATATGGATTTACTGATATTAAGTACTCACTGTTCTACAGGGAACGTACTTTTTCAGGAAAAGAATATACAGAGCTTCTTGGAACGTATTCGGATCATATTGCCATTGAAGAACCAATCAGGAAAGAGTTCTTCAAAAAAATTGAGATGGCTATTGATGATCATGGAGGGACAATTACGATCTTTGACACGATCGATTTGCAGTTGGCCAGAAAAGTATTGTAAGAAATACTTCGTGTGGAATAAACGGATTCCGGGTATTTTATGTTTTGCGCATTAATATCCTTATTAAGAGAATGTAGGGTGAGTATACGAAAGGAAAAAGATCCCAGAGCGCTACCGTGAGCTTGGCCGCCTCGTATGCTGGATCAAACCGAATGACTTATCACCTTCAATCATGTAAGAACAAAGAGTGTAGTTGGTGGTATGGACATCCATTCCAACGTAGAGTATACTTTCCATTGTA
>CALCUD010000072.1 GCA_937906775.1 uncultured Clostridia bacterium | reverse complement strand
CGACGAGCAATACCGCAATCTAAAAAACACTTGCGGAACGATAAGGCGTAAGTTGATTGCTTCCATCACAACAGCAAAAGCGAACAGGCAGTGACGACATCGATATAAATTCCCTTCGGGAATTTGAGATATACGCTTCGCGTTCGATATGCGCTCCGCGCTCGATATGCGCTTCGCGCGAGAAGGACAGGGAGGAACGGACAATGAACATCGTAATTGAAAAAGGAAGCATGGAGTGCCTATGCGATTGCGAAGAGGCGCTTTTACATTCTGCATTGGGCGAAAACTATTTCTCCAAAGAAGGGAGCGCAAAAAACGCGATCCTTGAAGGGATCGGTCAGGGAAACCTGTACGCCGCTTTCGCTGATGGGGAATGTGCGGGATTCTTTTATCTCATTCCGAAAGGCGCGTTTCACAGCTTCCCTTATCTTCACATCATAGCCGTAAAGGAGAAATACAGAGGAAAAGGCATAGGTACTGCCATGCTTGGCCGGTTGGAGAAGATCGCCTTTGAGACGGCGAACAAGATCTTTCTGGTCGTTGCCGATTTCAATCCGGATGCAAAGCGGTTTTATGAAGCAAACGGCTATCGTCAGGCCGGTGAGATCCCGGGCCTTTACAGACCGGGGATCACGGAGTACCTTATGATGAAGGAAAAAGAATAGAATACGACGTACCGGGCTTTGGCGCGTCTGTTGAGGAGGAATGACACATGAAAGGGAAAATGAAGAATCCGGAAATGGTCCGCCGGTACTTTTCTGATCTGCGAAAATGGATCATTGCTGTTGCGCTGCTGTTTGCAGTTACATATTTGGCGGTTTTATACAGACAAAGCACATGGGTACAATACACCGTTGTTCCGGCCTGCTTTCTCATAATATTCATGTTGAAAAGCAGATACTATTTGCTTTGGATGAAAGCAAAAAAAGATATTCGCAGGGAAGAAATAACCGAAGAAAATATCATTGTCCAAAAAATCTATTCGGATAAACCCTTTAATATCTACAATAACGGCGGAGCACTGGCGGGCGGCGTACATTTCATACTGGAAGACGCGAACGGAAATCGGTATCGTCTGTATCGGAAGAACTGGCTCGACAAACCGGATGATGTTTTTACAGGAGCGCCTGTCAGAGTACGGTATCTGAACAGTTCAAGGATCATTGCGGGCATGACGGAGTTGCCGATCCCAAAGAAAGAACGGAACGCTCAACGCGCCGCGGCAGAATTCCGCCGGGAATTCAATGACTATTTTGAAGAAATCCATTCGGTTTGATCGCACTTAGAACACAGGAGGTAAACATGGAAAGAAAGTATCCTTCAAAAATGTTTTGGCTGTTTGTACTCACGAATTTTGTGTTTCATTTTTTCTATCTATTTGTGCCCGCAATCATCCTATGTATTGTGGGGATCCGGGTCAGGGCTTGCCTGTGGATCGGTCTGGCGGTCCTTGGCCTTGATCTGATCCTTTCCATGATCGAACAGATGCTCATTCGCAAAGCTGCCGTATCAAAAAGCGATAATCCTGAGTTTAACGAGATGATGGATGCGTTCTGCGGCCCGGGCGGGATCGAAGATTTCAAAAAAGTATTTGAGCAAAAACCGGAGGCCTCAAAGCCTGCCGGGGATCAGGAAGATCCCTGATCGGACAGGGTATGGCTTCCGGTACTTTTGGAGAAACGTACATGAAACATAAAACAGGAAAACGGAAAAAAATCATTCTGTCGGTGTTGATCCTCCTCTTGATCGTGGGGGTGTTCGACCTCTGCGTGGCGGAGCTCCGGGCGAAAAAGATCCCGCACAGCTATGCTTCCATTGAGGAAGGGCGGGGGCTTCTGCTTGGCAACACGGAGTATTATGAACAGTATTCCCGGGATGATATTGAGTTCCGGATGAGAAGAAACGGCGCGACCCTCGATGAGCTGCTTGACGCGTCCGCCGATTCTGTCAAAAAGTTCAGCTTTTTTGAAAAGCTCTATCTTGACCGCCGCATTGCGAAAATGTATCGGAAGCTCAAAACGAATCATTACACGCTTCCGGAGATGGACGAGATCGTTTTCGTCAAGATGGATATGGGGCTCGAAGGCGGCGCCAGCGGATATACGCACGGTACGGAGATCTATCTGAATGCCGTGACCGTCAGGATATATTCCCTTTTGGGGATCGTGCCCGGATTCACCAGATCCATGGATGAGCTTTTATGGCACGAGCTGTTCCATTGCCTGACAAGGAGCGACCCTGAATTCCGGGCCGAGATGTACTCGCTCATCCATTTTACGGTCGCGGAGCACGATTTTGAGCTGCCGCCCTGTGTGCGGGAGAAGGTCCTGAGCAATCCGGACGTCGAGCATCATGATTCCTATGCCTCCTTCACGATCGACGGGCAGGAAGTGGACTGCTTCACGGCGTGGATCACGACCAAGAGCTATGCCGAGGCCCAGTCCGGCTGGAGCGACTGCGAAGCGGTGGCGCTTGTCCCGATCGACGGGACGGATACCTGTTACCTGTCGGAGCAGGCATCGAACTTCGATGAAATATTCGGAACGAACACGTATTACGTGATCGACCCCGAGGAGTGCATGGCGGACAACTTTGCCTACGCAATGCTTTACGGTATGAAGGGCCGGGACGGCAAGGGCTATCCGAACCCTGAAATTATCGAGGGGATCATCAGCATCGTGAGCCGCTGAGCGGGTCTTCCACAAACGATTCAGAAAAGAGAGATCCATCCATGAGCAAAAAAACACAGGCGAAGATCGCGGTATTGCTTGGAAACGCGATCTTCGGCCTCAGCTTTCTGTTTTCCAAGCTGGCGCTGCAGCTGACCATTCCCAGCGTCCTGATCGCGGTGCGCTTTACCGCCGCCTTTGCGGTGCTCAATGCCATCGTGCTGGTCGGGAAAAACGTCAAAAAGGCCGACGGCACGCCCCTGATCGCCTTTTCCCTGCGGGGAAAGCCCCTGCGGGATGTGCTGCTGATGGCGCTGTTCCAGCCCGTCATCTATTTCATGGCGGAGAACTACGGCATCCTTTATACCTCCTCCGCCTTTGCCGGCGTGATCATCGCCGTGATCCCGATCGCGGGGCTGGCGTTTGATTTTCTGCTGCTCCGCTCTAAGATCAGCCGGAAGCAGGTCATATGCGCCTGCTTCTCGGTGCTCGGCGTCGTGCTGACGACCGTCGGCGCGAAGGATATGACCTCGTCCGCGAAGGGGATCGTGGTTCTGCTGATCGCGGTCATTGCCGCCGCGCTTTTCTACGTGTTCAGCAAGCAGGCCGCTGCGGACTATAATCCGCTGGAGCGCACCTACGTCATGTTCGGCGTCGGAAGCGTCACCTATCTTGTGATCGCCCTGATCCAGTGCCGCGGCAGCTACGACAGCCTGATCCTTGCCGCCTTTGCCCGGCCGATGTTCTGGGCGGCGATCGCATATCTGGCGGTGCTTTCCTCGGTGATCGCCTTCCTGCTGCTCAATTTTGGCAGCAGTCACATTTCCGTTTCGCAGGCTTCCCTGTTTGCGAACTTTACCACCGTTATTTCCACGCTGGCGGGCGTCCTGCTCCTGCGCGAGAGCTTTACCCTGCCCCAGGTGATCGGCACCGCCATTATTCTTGTCAGCGTTTATATTGCGCAGTAGGGGATGGGGGCGGAGCCCCCTCGATATAAATTCCCTGCGGGAATTTGAGATATACGCTTCGCGTTCGATATGCGCTCCGCGCTCGATAT
>CALCUD010000071.1 GCA_937906775.1 uncultured Clostridia bacterium | reverse complement strand
TCGAAACCCTGAACGCCGCTGTCGAAGAGAAAGACGCAAAGATCGAAACCCTGAATACCGATGTCGCGGAAAAAACCACACAGATCGAAAACCTGAATGCCGATGTCGCGGAGCAAGCCGCGCAAATTGAAGCTTTAAACGCCGACGTTGCAAAGAAAGCCGAACAGATTGAAGCTCTGAATACCGATGCCGCGGACAAAGCCGCGCAAATTGAAACTCTGAATGCCGACGTTGCAAAGAAAGCCGAACAGATCGAAGCCCTGAATACCGATGCCGCGGACAAAACCGCGCAAATTGAAACTCTGAACGCCGACGTTGCAAAGAAAGCCGAACAGATCAAAGCTCTGAATACCGATGTCGCGGACAAAACCGCGCAAATTGAAACTCTGAACGCCGACGTTGCAAAGAAAACCGAACAGATCAAAGCTCTGAATACCGATGTCGCGGACAAAACCGCGCGGATCGAAACCCTGAATGCCGCCGTCGAAGAAAAAGACGCGACGAACAAAAACCTGAATACCGATATTGAAAAGAAAGCCGCGCAGATCGAAGCCCTGAACGCCGCTGTCGAAGAGAAAGCCGGACAGATCGAAGCCCTGAATACCGATGTCGCGGACAAAGCCGCGCAGATCGAAGCGCTGAAGACCGATATCGCGGATAAAGCCGCGAAGATCGACGAACTGAGATCCGCCGCGGAAACGAACCGGAAAAACATCTCAGACCTCACCGCCATGATCCGGGATATGCAGAATGAGATCAGATATCTGACGGCTGAATCCCTCTTTGCCGCGGAGGACTGGGAACGCGCGAAAGCGCTTTATATGAAGATCTCCGGATACAGGGACGCCGATACGAAAATAGCCGCCTGCGACAAAGCGCTGGCGGCCCCGTAATGAAACCGAATGACAGGCGTTTTGTGATACCGCGGCCGGGAAAAGGAGGGATCCGCCCTTGCGGGCTTTGATCTGTAAACAGTGCGGCAGCACCGATCTCGTGAAGGTGAATGATGTTTATGTCTGCCGGAATTGCGGCGTGAAATATATCCGCGATCAGGAGGACCCTTGGACGGAAACGGCTCCGGAGGACGCGCCGGACCGCCGCGCGGACGCGGCTCCTTCCGGGATCGCGGAAAAGGACGGCGCCGGGGATCCCGGGTATATCAAAGCTCTCGGAAGATACGGCCTTGTGATCAAATACGGCCTTGGAACCTTTGATTTCACAGACTTCGTCGCGTGCCTTCATCCGGCCGCGGCGATCGTCTTTACGGTCCTGTTCACTGTCAGTCTGACGCGCCGGGCGGATCTCCCGACCGCTTTGTTTTATCTGCTTTCGGCCGCCGTCTGCGTCTGGGGGACCTTTGAACTGTACCGATATCAGGATGAAATCCCGATCCTTTTCAGAACGCTGATCTGGATCGCGATCACCTTTTTCATGCTGTTTGACTTCGGCACCGGATTATCCCTGACCGGACGTCTGATCCTCTCCGCCGCGCTTTACGCGGTCACCTGGCGGGCTGTATTGATATCACAGAAATGAACCCGCGACGAGGTTCGTGAAGCGAAACCGTCGCGAAATTCAGCGTTCAGGATAGCGAAAACAGCAGCACTGTCAGCGATCGTAAAAAGCGATCTCTGAAACCGCAATCTCTGTTTTGTATTTCTTCCCTTTGATCATGCTTACAGGGGTAATCCTGACTGCAGTCACCCGGTCATGTCCGGTCAGATCGATATAGATCCCGTCAGACCGTTTTTCCCATTTTTTCGTTTCCGGAACAGTCAGGAGCATCGGATCCGAAAAATCGGTGGAACCTTCATACAGAAAACTGAGTTCGACCGTGTCAAGCCTTCCGTATTGCTCATACTGATCCTTATTCTTTTCGGTTTTCCAGTAACCGTTCCAGAGGACCATCCGGCCCAGAGAAACGGGAGACTCAAAGGTAAAAACGAAGTTACCTCCGGCAGGGTCCTCTTCAACCGGAACCGCAAGTGCAGTCCCGGGATCATTGTCCGCAGCCTTTCCGGCATCGGTCTTTTCACCGGTGCCCGAAGTCCAGATGAAGTCCGCCGGCGGGAGCTTATTGCCCCGCTTCAGCAAAATATCATGACACGGAACAAACCCGCGCGCGATTTTTGAACCCGCCGCAGTCTCTATATAGGCCCAATCTCCTTCCGAAGCCAGATACAGAGTTTCCGTCCCGAATGAAAGATCCCCGATCTTTTCGCTGCCAGAATCCGGCGCTTCGTAGAGCGCGGTATCCTTGCAAACCCCTGCATAAAGATCAGCAAAATGCAGATCCCCGATCGCATTCAAGTTGACTTTCAGATCCTTTGACCGGATATACCCGATCCGTGTTTTTCCTTTCCCCTGAACGGTCCGGATCATCAGCCAGCCATCCGCCTGACCGTAGACTTCGACAGAGTCGCCGGGTTGATAAGCGGCTTTGTTTTTTTGTGTTCTTACGGATTTCGTCGAAGGCGCCGAATAAATCGCAATCTTTTTCTTACCGGATATTTGAAGCGATTCCGGTTCCGGCAGGCAGTCCGCGGCATTCCCGGATAAAGTTTCTGTGCCGGGCAGAATTTTTTCCGGAAGACCGTCTTCCGAGACCCTTTCATGAGAGGCAGCAAGCAGGATCAAACGGTACCGCCGTGCCGAATAGTCTCGGATTGTCGCCTCCAGCTTCGCCCGATCCACCGATCTGCAGCGCGGCAGCAAAATCTCCGGCGCTCCTTTATAGTAGGTCGTTTTGCCGACGGCGGCCGAGGAATACTTACGCTTACTGTCAAACGGCAAATGAAAATCCGCAGAAACGGATGAATCCTTACCGCCACGGGTCGCAGCGGAAAACAGCGCCCGCTCGGTAGCGTTACCTCC
>CALCUD010000070.1 GCA_937906775.1 uncultured Clostridia bacterium | reverse complement strand
CGGAACAGACCTCAGTACCGACATCTGAACCGACTCAGGAACCGATCGTGGAACCGACTCCGGAACCTGTTGCGGAGATCGTTCCGGAATCTGTCGAAGAACAACCCGAAGCCAGTATCGAGGATCAGGTAGAAGAACCGACAGCGGAACCGATTCCGGAACCGACTCCTGAACCTGTCCCGGCAGATACTCCGATTCCGATAGGGACAATGATCAACCGGTACGGCCGTACGAACAAAAATGTCAACTTCCGCGCGAAGGCGGACACGGGATCCAAAAAACTCGGTTCCTTTAACTCCGGAGAATATCTTTATCTTTTACAGGAGCAGATCGGGGAAGACGGCGAAAATTGGATGGCTGTTCTTTCCAACGGACACTACGGATATATCATGAGCCAGTTCGTTGACATTCTTCCCCAGGAAGAAAGTGACTTCATCATGAATTCCGGAGCGAATACGCCTGTTCCGTTCCATGATTCTGTTCCGGGAATTGCGGTGACCGAAGCACCGGCAGAAGAACCGGCGGAGAAGCAGCTAGCAGAAAAATCTGAGGAGCAACCGTCAGAAGCGCCGGATGGAGAGAATGTATCCGTGGAACCTGAAGAGAACCCTGAACCCGAAACAGATCCGGAACCTGCTCCTGCAGATACGCCCATTCCGCTGGGAACGATGATCAACCGTTATGGCCGTACGAACAGTCAGGTCAACTTCCGCGCGAAAGCGGACACGGGATCCAAAAAACTTGGTTCCTTTGCAATCGGAACGGATCTTTATCTTTTGCTGGAACAGATCGGGGAAGACGGCGAAAACTGGATGGCTGTTCTTTCCGGCGGAAAGTACGGATATATTATGAGCCGGTATGTGGACGTTCTTTCACAGGAAGAGAGCGACCGGGTAATGAATTCCGGAGCCAATACGCCTGTACCTTTCCATGAGACAGTTCCCGGTGAAACGGCGGGAGTACCGGAGGAAGAACAACCGACCGATGAACCGGCAGAAGAACCCGCGGCAACATCGGAAACAACAGCAGAGCCTGAACCAACACCCGAACCGACAGAAGAGCCTACATCAACACCGGAACCGACTCCGGCGGATACACCGATTCCTGCGGGAACCATGATCAACCGTTACGGAATAACCGTTTCCAATAATGTTAACGTCCGGAAGCAGGCTTCCACCAAATCAAGTAAAGTTGCGGAGCTCAAGAAAAAGGGTACCCATGTGTATATGCTCCGAGAGGAAATCAATGACGCAGGGGAATCCTGGACACAGATTCTTGTAAACGAAAAACCGGTCTATGTTATGACAAAATTCCTGTCTGTACTGACAGAAGAGGAAAGCAGCGCCTGGATGGAGGCTAATCTGGAAACGCCTGTGCCGGTCTGGTCTGCGGCCGATCTGGACGGTATGGAGACAGCTACCGATGAACCCACCGCAGAACCGACCGAAATACCTACCGAAGCGCCCACTGAAGCACCCACTGAAGCGCCCACTGAAGCGCCCACTGAAGCGCCCACTGAAGCGCCTACTGAGGTACCGACCGAAGCACCTACTGAAGTACCGACCGAAGCGCCTACCGAAGCTCCAACCGAGGTACCGACCGAAGCGCCTACTGAAGTACCGACTGCGGCTCCTACCGCTGAACCTCCACAGGTCACGGGATACGGAATGACGCTGGGAGACGGAATCTATGTCCGCAGCTGGCCCAGCCATAACAGCGCCATTATGGATGTTCTCCCTGCGAATAAGGTAGTCTATGTATCCGGTCAGGAATACAATGACGGGGTAGCCTGGCATCAGACAGATTACGATTCAACCTGGGGATATGTCCGTGCGGACATGATCCGGATGATCAGCTATCAGGAAGCCATGGCTTATCTGGAAGAAGACGAACCGGAACCTGTTCCGGAATATACCGTTGCCCCTTATGATCCGCAAGATCTGAGCAGCTACGGATATGTATCTTCCGGAAGCGTCAATTTCCGCGAAGGTCCTTCCACAGACAGCAAACGGATCTCTTCTCTGAAGCAGTACGCGTTCTGCCTTGTTATCGGAAAAGTCATTGCCAACAATGAAGAATGGTATCATGTTTCCTATAACGGGACTGTCGGATATATCAATGGGAAATACTTTAAACAGATGAATCTGGAAGAACTGGAAAACTTCCTTGAGTCTTCCAGTTATCTGGAAGGTATCACGAACAATTCTGCGAACACCGGTACCAACAACAGCGGCAGCACCCAGACTGCTCAGACAACGGGCGTACCCTCCGGTATTGTCAGCGCGGAAGATCAGCGCGTTGAAACATGGACCAATCCGAACAGCGGAGTCCAGGTCAGCTATAAACCCTTTGACCCGTTCGCTACTCCTGCGCCGCTGAATGAAGAAGAACCTAACGATTATCTGGATTCACTGGTTGAAGATGTGAAAAACGGAACGATCAGCGATGATAAGATCCAGGCGCTGCTGGAAGCTCATTATCAGGATGCGGCGGACAAGGAAACAAAGGTACAGGAAGGGCTGGAATACATCCGTGAAAAGACTGCCGAGGGAGAATCTGAACCCACGCCGGCGGTCACTGAGGAATTGAATCCCCTTGAAACCGTCGCGCCTGAAATTGAGCAGGAAACCGGGGGTTCAGCTGCGGGATGGGTGATCGGATCTATGCTCGTGCTTGCGGGTGGCGGTGCGGGCGGCTACTTCTGGTACGCCAATAAGAAGAAACGCGAAGCTGCGCAACGTGCGGCCAGAAAAAGAGCAGCCCAGACACAGACGAACCGGCAGCAGACGGCCTCCAGAACCGGAGCGGGAATGACCTCCGCATCTGCAACTTCCAACGCGCAACAGGCTGCCAGAGTACGCACCGGCCATTACACGGACCGAAACGGCAGCGCCGTGCCGGAACCGACTGCTGTGAAAACCGGCACAGAAAGAAAGCCTTACGGAAATCCGATTGAGAATCCGTATGCCCGGTACACCTCATCCGGCGATGAGGAAAACAGCTATACCGCTTCTTTCCGGCCTGAAGGAAGCAGAAATACGGAAAACGCGCAGAGGAGACGTTCACAGCGGGCCGGACAGTCCGCGGATAACGGCGATTCCGGGCGACAGGACAAGTAATGATCTCAGAGCATCATATCGGAGGCGAGAATCATGTCCCGGAGAAATGAAGACAGAAAAAAGAAAATGACGAGGATCATCGCGCTGGCAGTGGCCATCGTGATGGTTGTGACGGTTGTGGTAGCCGCTTTGCTCAGCCAGGTATTCTGATAAAGTCGGAAGGATTCGGATAAGGTGAAGAAAAAACTGTTCAGCGGGATTTCTGTCGGAACGGTACTGACACTGGCTGTTACAGCGGTCATACTGTTTGTTACGATCTTCATGATTACCCGGCTTTCTTCCGGACAGCGGGTAGATCTTTCCGCTTTGACCATGCAGGTTCTGGCACTGGACAAATCCGATCCACGCGATCAGATCGATGATATTCCGGTTCATCCGGGTACGGAGAAAACGGATCCGGTCAGCGGCGAAGCGCCTGCTGCGACGGTAAAATCGGCTGCAACCGCGACCCCGGATCCGCGACCGGCAGAGGGGTCCTTTACCCTGACGGCGGGCGGGACGGTGGCGCTGGAAAGCAATTCACGGAAAAGCGGATACTCAAATGATTCCAAAAAATATGATTTTACGCCTCTGCTGAACCTGCTGATACCCTATATCGATGCGGATATCAACACGGTATTTCTCGAAAATATCCTGATGGATAACATCAAAGTATCGCAGGCCGTTGTACCGACTTGCTGTGCAGAGATGCTGAAGAATGCCGGATTTGATACCGTTGCGGCTGGCTTTTCCAGAATATGGGACAAGAAAGAGGAAGGCGTCGGAGCTACCCGTGTTGCGCTTCGAAGCGCAGGATTGAACACGCTCGGCATCTTCAGCGACGCGGCAGATGCGGCTCCGGAAATCCGGACAGTGAACGGGGTCAGAGTCGCATTGCTCCAATACACAGACACGGTTCCGGACAGCACAAGAAAAGCGATGATAAAGAACGGAACTTCACGCATGGTTCCGGGTACTGACACCGGGGAAATTACGGAAGAGATCCGGACAGCCCGGAATCAGGCGGATGTGGTAATCGTTCTGATCCAATGGGGAAAAACGAATGCGAAGGCACCGGGGAAAACGGAAACTGCCCTGGCCCAAATGATCGCGGACGCCGGCGCGGACATCATTATCGGAAGCGGCATCAGATCTGTCCAGAAAATGGAGTATCTGACCGGAAAACGGGAAGACGGAAGCGAACATCAGGTGTTTTGCGCATACAGTCTGGGGGCTCTTCTCAGCGATGACCGCGGAAGTGCAGCCAGAATCGCCGGGTGCCTGCTGAATCTTAACGTGACATATGACGGCAGGTCTGTCCGCATCGACCGGGCGACCTATACGCCGACATATATCTGGAAATACAAACAGGACAGCCAGTATTATTACCGTGTGATCGCATCGGACGCGACGGCGCCGGACGGAATGGATAATGACCAGATCAAGGTGATGAAGAAAGCACTGACTGCTGTTCAGGACGCGCTTGCGGATTCGCCGGTCGAAGAAAGAAAATAAATATATGCAAAAACGCCTTCCGGATCTGATCTTCCGGAAGGCGTTTTCATCATACAGGGAAAATCAGACAGAACGGTCCATGTCCTGCCGGATGATCCTGCGCATGGCTTCAACAGCAATTCGAACAGACATGGAGGTATCCTCGTTCATTTTCTGATCCAGGCCGAGTTTTTCCCTTTCCTGATTCCAGACTACATGAAAGCAGGAACCGCAGCGGCATCCCAGTGCCGAAGCGATGACAAAGAGTGCGGAGGATTCCATTTCAGAAGCTTTAACGCCAAGACGCTTCCAGGCTTCCCATTTTGCCAGCAGTTCACCGGATACGGGCATTCTTGCCGGATCATGCTGGCCGTAGAAAGAATCCTTACACTGCACGATGCCGGTATGCGTCCTGTTTCCGAGAGAAACGGAAACATCCCGGAGAGCAACGGCGATATCAAGATCTGCGACAGCGGGAAATTCCAGCGGCGCATATTCCTGTGAAGTATGCTCATACCGGATCGCACCGGTGGCTACGACAATATCTCCGGACTGAACTTCAAGATCGATTCCTCCGCATGTACCGGTACGGATAAATGTATCCGCGCCGCAGGCGTGGAGTTCCTCTATCGCGATGGCGGAAGAAGGAGCTCCGATCCCTGTGGAACAGGCAGTAACCGGAACGCCGTCCAGCATGCCGTTCCAGATATTGTATTCTCTGTTCTGACCAAAGGGAACAGCATTGTCCAGGAGAGCGGCGATTTTTGGAATCCGCCCCGGATCACCGGCCAGAATCACATATCGGCCGATATCTCCAGCCGCACAGCGAAGATGAAATTGCTTCTCAAGTTCCTGCATATCGTTTCCTCCTTTATTCGGGGCTTTATTCCCGGGATCATTCATTTTCCCGGATCCAGCGGATCAGGGCGTCATAGACCGCGCCGGCGTCCGGGGGACAACCGGATACGGATTTTTTGAAACCGGAAGTACAGCGCCCGACGCCGAACAGGCCGGATTTGCCCTGATATCCCTGACCGATGGCAATTCTGCAGGGCAGCCGGTTCAAAAGATTTTCATGTTCCAGCCGGTCCAATGCCTCCATCAGTGAGCCGTAGCAGGCGCTGCATGAATCAACGGCTTCAGCGGCATATTCGATGCGGAGCAGACTGCGGGTAAGCGGAGGAACTTCCGTATCGGTTCCCTCCACAACGCGAATATCGGCTGTTGAAAGGTCCATGGAACCGACGCCGAGAGAATCGGCCAGAGATATATATTCTATATCTTCCGGATTCCACCCGAGAAGCGTTGCGCCGTACGCGTCTGTCAGGACCGGGTCGACAGAAAGCATAATACAGTTCCGGGCGAGCGGGTGACCGCCTTCTTCAAAATCCGGGTCGCCGCAGATGTGATCGGTCAGGATCAGATCCGGCCGGATCCCCAGATTCAAATGCGCTATCGGCTTGTGAAGCCCCATTGTATGAAAACGGCGTTTTTCGGAATTCGGAATCAGCCCCTTAAGATTTTTGAGACTGCAGGTGACTTTCGTCTGACAATGACCTTTCAGAACCGGCAGGTTGATGAGGAAATCTGCATCCCGGACACAACGGCAGATATTCAGTTCCAGACCGCCGCAGTCACAGGAAACGGAAGGTTCCCGCTGCGTATCAACGAGCCGAATCCCGTATTCACGGGAAAGTTCGTTATATCCGCAATATTCAAATGCTTCCGGCGTCAGGTCGCCGACCCAGGAACCTTCCATCACGGTCAGGTCCCTGAATCCGTTTGCCTGAAGATATCCGGCCAGGGCCGCAACGATT
The DNA here is from genome assembly GCA_937906775.1 of uncultured Clostridia bacterium. GTDB lineage: Bacteria > Bacillota > Clostridia > Christensenellales > Aristaeellaceae > Aristaeella. Next base: position 5,800 of record CALCUD010000070.1, on the reverse strand, counting down.
TGCGGGTGTGTTGTTGCCCCAAATTCCGCGGGGGTACAGGAAATCAGATTCGGTTTCAGAACGATCCTCATACGGGAAGGGTCCCTGCCGAGAGATACAGCTTTGCGAACGATCATACCGGCAAGATCCGCTTCCGTGAGCAGGCGGTTTACCATTCCGGAATAATCGGTACCGTAGGATTTCAGAATACGTCCGGCAGGAAAGAGATTCGGGTTATTCATAAGCAGACCAGTCTTTCAAAGCCTTTTTCAATGCCGATGCGGAGGCATGGGAAAGAGTCAGGGTTTCACCGTTGCGGAAAAGGACGACTTCACCCCATGTAACTTCACTGACATGAGCCAGATTGATCACAAGGGAAGCCCCGCACAGGAGAAAACCTCTGAGACGGAGAAGGCTTTCCATTGTGACGCGGAAGGAGGTCCGGAGCGAAATGGAATCGACCGCGGAGCCGTCTGTCAGATGATACCGGGCGCGGCGATCGCTCGAGGAAACATACAGGATCTCATTCACAGGCAATGTGTGGATTCCGTCAGACGCGCTGACGGAAATGAACGTGATACCGGTCTTTTCATCTGAAAGGCATCGGTCCAGCAGGGAAAAAAGAACGGGAGGATCCACGGGCTTGACAAGATAATAATAGGCGTTGACCTGATAGGATTCGACTGCATAATCGCGCTCGGCAGAAATGAAAATAATGCGCGAATCGTTGCCGCTTTTACGCAGGACCTGTGCGGTTTCAATTCCGTTCAGACGGGGCATGAGAACATCAAGCAGGAAAATATCGTATTCCGAACCGGTCCCAAGCGCGTCGATCAAATCCTGACCATCAGCGTATTCGTCAATCTGAATATTCATATTTCGGGAGGCGCGGAATTCTTCGATCATATCATGAAGCATGATCCGTTGAATGGCGTTGTCTTCACATAGCGCAATCCGCAACATAAGCATCAACCTCGACTTCCTGTTACAAATTATACCATTCCTGCAGATGAAGCACAAGATATTTCGGATGCATGCTCTGACGAACCGCATTTTCGGATCATCCGTACAGCATAAATGTGATTCATTGATTGCTTGCAGGGAAAATAATGCCAAAAATAACAAGAAAATGAATAATTACATGTTCCATTTTTTGAAAAACTCATGTATAATTAATATAAATCAATTTGAATCCGTCCGTATTTTCATCCGGAGGCGATCAAAACATGGCAGATAAGCAACTGGCGCTCATTGCTGATGATATTGAGATGAACCGGGATATGCTCAAAGATATCCTGGAGGATCATTTCGACCTTATTGAAGCCGAAGACGGAGAGCAGGTGCTTGAACTTATCGAAAAATACGGGGATCGGATCACCGTTTTGCTGCTTGATCTTGTCATGCCGCGGATGAACGGATTCGATGTACTCGGGAAGCTGCAGGAAGAAAGAGAAATAGACCGTTTTCCCATTCTGATCATCAGCGGTGAAAGCGATCTCCAGACAGAAGAAAAATGCCTTGAATATGGCGTGACCGATTTCATTCACAAGCCGTTCGCACCTTCGCTGGTTATGCACCGCGTTCGGAATGCTGTCACCTTGTACGCGGCAAGAAACAATCTCAGGCAGAAAGTCCGGGAAAAGACCGAGGAACTGCGTCAAAGAAATATCCAGCTGTCCCGTACAAACGAAGACACGATCGAACTGCTTGGCAACGTGGTCGAAGCCCGAAGCCTCGAAAGCGGTACGCATGTCCGCCGAGTCAAGGGATTTACACGTATTCTGAGCGAAAAGATCCGCTCCGCTCATCCGGAACTTAACATTACTGCTGCTGACGTTGACGGGTGGACGATGGCCAGTGCCATGCATGATCTGGGGAAAGTGATGGTGCCTGATGAGATCCTGCTGAAACCCGGACGTCTGACGCCGGAAGAATTCGAAATTATGAAGCTGCATACGGTGAACGGCTGCACGGTCCTTGAAAATTCACGCCATATGTGGGATGAATCCTATTACCGTCTCTGCTGGCAAATCTGCCGTTATCACCATGAAAAATGGGATGGATCCGGATATCCGGACGGGATCGCCGGGGATGAGATCCCACTTGTGGCGCAGGTCGTTTCCGTTGCGGACTGCTACGATGCGCTGACGACTGAACGCGTATATAAAAGAGCTTTTACACCGGAAGAAGCATATCAAATGATCATGGAAGGTCAGTGCGGCGTCTTCAGTCCGCTGATGCTTGAAACATTAAGCCAATCCAAAGAAGAGTTCCGCGAACTGACACTAAGGATCACCTCGGTTCAACCTCCCAGAAAATAAATATAAAGAGGAATACAAGATGAAAATTCAGGAGTTTTATAAGGTTGTCGGGGGTAACTATGATGAAGCTATGGGAAGACTGATGACCGAACAGCGTATTTGCAAATATCTCCGCAAGATGTCGCAGACCGATGATGTTTCTCAAATGAATGCGGCATTTGATGAACAACGCTGGGAAGAGGCTTTTCGCTTTTCCCACAATGTCAAGGGCGTTTCATTGAATCTGAGTCTGAACTCTCTGGCGGAATCTGCCTCAGCGCTTTGTGAAACAGTCCGCAACGGAATACCGGCAGAAGATTACTTCAGGTTGCTGGACGAAGTAAACGCCAAGTACAGGCTGTTTTTAGATGCGCTGGAACAGTTGGAGGACTGATTCCGGTCACAACGGAAGGTTTGCTCATATTGAACAGGAGGTGTTTTGTCTCCCGACGGGGGGCAACACACCTCATTTTATAATATGCGGATGATGATTCGGAACGGAAGTGTGAAATGATTTGGAAAATGCATGCAGGTATCAGGGGCAATGCGGCGGATGTACAGGGTGCGTCAAAACGTACGGAAAGACGTTGGATGATAAGCAGAATGCCATGGAAATTCTGCTGAGGCAGTTTGCTCCGCTGGAAAAGATCATCGGAGCGGATCATCCTCTCTATTATCGCTGCAAGGTCCATCGCGTGACTTCCCGGGATCGCAAAGGGAATATCCATATTGGTAATTACCGCACCGGCAGTCATTACGTAGTGGATATTGATGAGTGCCGGATCGAGGATCAGACTGCCCAGAGGATCATTCGGACTGTCGGAATGCTGATCCGCTCCTTTCATCTTCCTGTCTATGATGAAGACCGGGAATCCGGTTTGCTTCGCCATATTATGATCCGCAAGGGATTCGCGACAGGGGAGATCATGGTTATCCTTGTTATGACTGCGCCGTCTTTTCCCGGGAAAAACAACTTTGTTAAAGCTCTCACAGCAGCACATCCGGAAATAACAACGGTGGTTTTGAACCTGAACAAAAAGCATACGACCATGGTTCTGGGAGAGGAGAACATCATCCTGTACGGTCCCGGATTCATCCGCGACCGGTTATGCGGATTGACATTCCAACTGTCCCCGAACGCCTTTTTTCAGATCAATCCGGAACAAACCGAAGTCTTGTATCGGATAGCCATCTCTTTTGCCGGGTTGAGCGGCAGAGAAACAGTCATAGACACCTATTGCGGAACCGGTACTATCGGATTGGCGGCAGCATCCGAAGCCGGTCATGTGATCGGCATTGAACTGAACCCTTCGGCGATCCGGGATGCTCAGACCAATGCGAAAGAGAACAAAATCAAAAACGTTGAATTTATCAGGGGAGACGCCGGAGAAACCATGACGCGGATGGCAGAGGCAGGGAAACAGGCTGACGTGGTCATGATGGATCCGCCCAGAAGCGGCAGTACTGTTCAGTTCATGGACGCGTGTATCCGACTCGCACCAAAGCGGATTGTCTATATTTCATGCGGACCGGATTCACTGAAACGCGATCTGCTATGGCTGACAGGACACGGGTACAGGGTTCAGAAGATTCAGCCGGTTGATATGTTCCCGTATACTGATCATGTCGAGAGTATAGTGTTGTTGTCCCGGAAAACATGTCGACCAGCGAAGGACTATATTAAGGTCGGTATTGATGCAGAGGAGTATTATGATATAAAGGCTGTAAACAAGGAGTGATTTCTTGAAAGATAATAATTGGGAACTTGAATTAAATGAATATATACGTCAGGGTGAACCAGACAAGAGTAATGACTGGCAAAATGGTATTCATGCGACTACAAAGTTTCTGGAATTATAAAAATGACCTTGATAGATTATGTGAAAAGTTAACATTGTGGAGGTATGAAAAGTGAGACTAAGACCATATAAGAGTTGTGATGCAAAAAAGATTGTTAGCTGGATACGGGATGAAGAGGTTTTTTATAAGTGGGGCGGAGATCATTTTGGAGCTTATCCAATTAGTGCGGAGATTGTTGATAGTAAATATCTGAAGGATAACGGTGATTGCAAAGAGGAAGATAATTTCTATCCTTGGATTGCGTTTACAGATGAGGATGGTGTTATTGGGCATTTTATCATGAGATATATTCATGGAGATAACAAAGTTCTTCGTTTTGGCTGGGTAATAGTTGACGACTCCATTAGAGGAAAAGGTTATGGAAGAGGCAAAGTATGAATGATGAAGTTTGCTCATTAATGGATAAATATGTAGGAAAGATTGAATTAGAAAAAATAGGTTTTCCATGTGAATTTAAGAAATTGTTAAAAGATAATATTCAGTAGTGATAGTGCATGTACACCGGTTCTTTTAGAACCGGTTTTTTCTTTTAGAGTTAAGTAAGTATATGCATGTAGGTATGTAAACAGTGACAATGGAGAAAACATTCATGGTTTGATATAATACAATTATTACAGAAAACGATTTTTGAGTTTAGTTATTAATTATTGTGAGGTTACTATGGCGCTTGATCCTAATGAAGAAATGACGATGACATATACATCGGTGATGGCATGGTACGGATTTTTTACAGAGTATTTGCTAAAGTCAAATGGTGTAGTTCTTTCATTGTGGATCGCCCATGTTTTTCTTGTTGCAGAAATCAGCATTATTCATTTATTTATGAAGAGGAAGATACACTAATGGTTTCAATTAATGATGTTGCAGCTTATGCAGGAGTTGCTATTTCAACAGTTTCAAAAGTAATAAATAATTATCCATACGTGTCGGAGGCAACTAAGGTTAAAGTACGTAAGGCAATTCATGAGCTTAACTATGTGCCAAACACTGTTGCTGCGGCGCTTTCTTCAAAGCAGAATGGAAGGGCAGCAATTTTAGTAAGCCTTTCTGATAAAACTCAGGCTATTGATGAGATTACTATGCAGTATCTTTCGGGGGCACTTAATATGGCGCTAGAGCTTAACATAGAGATTATCACCTTTTTTGTATCTATGATTTCACATATGACACCGGAAGAAATGACGAGATATTTTAAGTCGCAAAACATCTCAGGGCTGATAATTTGTGGTATTAATAAGGATGACACCACACTGCATCAACTAGTTGAGTCAAAGGAATTTAAGTGTGTACTCGTTGACGGCCCGATTACCAATGAGGTTACTAGCAGTATAGGCGTAGACAATTCCTTGGCTCAGTATGAGGTGGCAAAAAAGACGATTTTAGAAAATACCTGTAAGAGAGTTCTTTATATTGCTGGGAACAAAAATGGATATAATACTGAGGAGCGTTTACTTGGAATGCAAAAGCTTAAAGAGGACCTAGGGCTTACCCTGATGGTACGTTATGGTGATTATTCAGAGCTTAAGGCTAGAGAGATTGCGTTTAGGTATGCGAGGAACAAGGACGTAGTGGTGTGTGGATCTGACCTCATGGCAATTGGCGCGATGAATGCGCTCACAGAAATGGATATTTTTAGACCGGTATGTGGATTTGATGGCATA
>CALCUD010000069.1 GCA_937906775.1 uncultured Clostridia bacterium | reverse complement strand
CGCCCGCCACCATCTTGTCCTTGAATTCATCAAGGCCGTAAGCCATGACCATGCCCTTCTGCTTCTGGGCAACCAGCAGTTCCTTTGCGGCGTTCAGTTCTGTATAGTCCTGAGTATTCATGGAATATCCCAGATACTTCAGCGCAAGGCCCATGGTATCCCGTATGGAATCCATCATCAGAACCTGGCCGCTGTACTTTTCATTCCACAAAACAGACCAGGTATGAACATCCGCCTCGTCAACCTTTTCGGTATTATAGAGGATGCCCAGCGTCCCGCACATATACGGCACGGAGTGCGCGTTTTCAGGGTCATAGGAAGGGTTTTTCAGACTGTCGCGGATATGGCTGAAATTCGGCAGTTGCGTATAATCGATCTCCGCCAGCATATCATTGTTGATCAAACGCTGAACGCAGTATTCGGACGGGAACGCCACGTCGAAGCTTCCCCTGTCGGAATCCAGTTTGACCATCATATCCTCATTGGTGGTAAAGCACATATAGTTAACATGAATACCGGTTTCTTCTTCAAACTGAACAAGCACGTCTTCGTCGATGTAGTCATACCAGTTGTAAACGTTGACAACCTCCTGCGCGCTCGCGAAAGCAGGCAGGGCCAGGATCAGAACCAGAACCAGAGCAACCAGTTTTTTCATGATGTTTTCCTCCCTTTTTTTGTTTATATATGATCAATCTTTGTTCTCCGCGGTCCGGTGATTGACTACCAGCAGCAGGATCAGCAGGACCACGAACATCAGCGCGCTCAGCGCGTAGAAGGTCGGCTGAATCCCGAGCTTCGTGGCCGAATAGATCAGGGTCGACAGATTCTGCAGCAGGGGGCTCGTCGTGAAGTAGGAAATGGTGAAGTCGTCCAGACTCAGCGTGAACGCGAGCAGCGCGCCGGTAACGATGCCCTGCTTGCATTCCGGGATCAGAACGTGCGTCAGCGCGTAGCCCGGTGTCGCGCCAAGATCCAGCGCGGCCTCATAAGTGTGCTTGTTCATCTGCTTCAGCTTCGGGAGGACCGACAGCACAACGTACGGCGTATCGAAAGTGATATGCGCCAGCAGCATCGTCCAGTATCCCCGGTCCACATTCGCGAAGATAAACAGCAGCATCAGGCTGACGCCGGTCACGATATCCGGCATGGTGTTCGGCAGGTTGGTCATTGTCATCATGACCGCCTGCGGCCGTTTCTTCATCGCATGGATCCCGATGGCGGCCAGTGTGCCGATCAGGGTTGAAACCACGGTAGCCAGCACGGCGATGGAAAGCGTGACCCATAAAGCGCTCATGATCTGGCTGTTCGCAAACAGATCCGCGTACCAGTGGAAGCTGAATCCTTCCCACTTCGCGCGGCTCTTGCCCGCGTTAAACGACTGCGCGATCAGGACCACGATCGGCATATACAGGAAAATCAGGACAAGAATCAGATAAAACCGTTTCCAGAATTTCTTCATACGATTCCGCCCCCCTCCCCGTTCGGATCCGCCTTCCGGAGGATCGACAGGCTGATCAGGATCAGAACCATCATGATCAGGCTCAGCGCCGAACCGAGATTCCAGTTGCCCGCCGTAAGGAACGTCGTTTCGATCAGGTCGCCGAACATCTGGGTATTCCCGCCGCCCAGAACTCTGGGAATAAAGAATGTGGTAACGGAGGGCATGAATACCATCGTGATCCCGCTGATAACGCCGGGCAGGCTCAGCGGCATCGTCACCTTGTACAGGGTGCGCCAGCCGTTGGCGCCGAGATCCATCGCGGCCTCACCTAGTTTCGGATCCATCTTGTTCAGCGAGGTATAGATCGGGAAAACCATGAACGGCAGGAAATTGTAGACCATGCCGAGCAGTACCGCGGGCTGGTTGTACATCAACCGCGTCTTTCCGACCCCGATCCATTCCAGGAAGCTGTTGATCAGGCCGTTATCCTCCAGCAGGCTCATCCACGCGATCGTCCGCAGAAGGAAATTCATCCACATCGGAACGATGAACAGTACGACGATGGTGGAGCCGAGCTTCATCTCCCGGTCCGCCATGAACAGCGCCGCGGGATATCCGAGGATCAGGCTGATCAGCGTGCACAGGAAAGCCATCCACAGGCTGTAGACCAGTGTATCCACATTCACGGTCCCGCGCGGGATCGTCGCAGCCACTTCCGGGGGGACAAGTTTCTTCATGTTCCAGTTGGAATCCCAAAAGGAGCGGAAGTTGTCCAGCGTCAGCCGTCCGTCGCCGTCGACCAGCGCGTAGTAAGCGATCAGAACGCAGGGAATGATCGTAAAGATCAGCATCCACAGCGTATAAGGGGAAGCGAAGAGCGAGCGTTTGATGCCCCGATGTCTCCGGACAGATATGGCCAGCATCGCTATGAAAACCGCGAGTCCCGCTCCCATAAGGGCAAACGCCCACCAGGGAAGGCTGAGGTTATTCATCGTCATTCTCCTCCCGGGTTTCCGTCTTCTCGAAATCAACAGGCTTCATGATATGAATGTTGAAGGGAACGATGTTCAGGCCGACCCGGCTGCCCTGCGGCTGCATCGAGGTGGAATGAACCTTGAAAGTGAACGCGCCCGTATCGATCATCATTTCATAATGCACGCCCTTGAAGAGAACGGACTGGATCACGCCCGTCAACTGGCCCACATCCTCGCCGACGATCATCACATCCTCCGGACGGATGACCACGTCGACAGGCACGTTCTCACCGAAACCGTAGTCCACGCAGGGGAACTCATTATCCGCGAAGCGGACCAGCTCATCCTTGATCATGGTTCCGCGCAGAATATTGCTTTCGCCGATGAAATCCGCCACAAAGGCGTTGGACGGCTCATCGTAGATCCGTTTCGGATCGCCCTTCTGCATGATCACGCCTTCCCTCATGACCACGATCGTATCGCTCATGGTCAGCGCCTCTTCCTGATCGTGAGTCACGTACAGGAAGGTGATCCCCAGCCGCTGCTGCATGCTCTTGAGCTCCAGCTGCATCTCTTTGCGCAGCTTCAGATCCAGCGCTCCCAGCGGTTCATCGAGCAGCAGGACTTCCGGTTCATTGACCAGACTTCTGGCGATCGCCACGCGCTGCTGCTGGCCGCCGGAAAGCGCGTCCACATGCCGTTTCCCGTAACCGGGCAGGTTCACCAGCTCCAGCATGGCGTTGACGCGGCGTTCGATCTCGTTTTTCGGCATCTTTTTCAGCTTCAGGCCGAAAGCGACGTTGTCGAACACGTTCAGATGCGGGAATAGCGCGTATTTCTGGAATACGGTGTTGACCCGGCGTTTGTAGGGCGGAAGGTTGGAGATCTCATGACCCTCGAAATATACCTCGCCGCTGTCCGCCGTTTCAAAGCCGGCAATGATCCGCAGCAGCGTCGTTTTTCCGCAGCCGGACGGCCCCAGCAGCGTCACGAATTCCTTCTTTTTAATGGACAGATCAATATCATGAAGCACCGAAACGCCGTCAAATTCCTTGTGAATATGTTTCAGATCGATCAGATTTTCCTCTTCTGGACGCAGAATTTCATTCGCCATGGCCGTTCATTCCTTTCTCGCCGTGCGGTATCAGAAACTGGGAGGATTGGAAACCCAAAGGACCCGGGCCTTCAGCTTTCCGGGATTGGAAAGCCAGTGTTCCTCGCGGGGATGAATGCAGAAGCTGCATCCGGCGCGGACGCGCTGCTTCTGATTTCCGATATGCAGGTCCACGCTGCCGGATAGGACATAGCCGAATTCCTCGCCTTCATGCGGCGGCATGGAATAACTTCTCCCGCCCTCCGCCATCTCGAGCAGGATCGGCTCCATGTTGTTTTTCTGGGCGTCGGGGATCAGCCATATGACGCTGCCTTTCAACTCGTCCGTGTCTTCCTTGACAAACATTTCCGCCGGGGTAAATACCGTCTTTTCCGCGGTTTTTTCGTTAAAAAACTCCTGGAGGGAGACTCCGAGGCACTCCAGAAGATCCGCCAGCGTCGCGATGGAAGGTGACGCCAGATTCCGCTCGATCTGGGAGATAAATCCCTTGCTCAGTTCGCACCGGTCCCCGAGCTCCTCCTGGGTCAGTCCGCGTTGAATCCGCAGGGAATGGATCTTTTTCCCGATATCCACCATGGATGACTCCTCTCCTTCCTGTTTAGTTTCATCAAACTTCGGAAACAGTGTGTGAGTTTAGAAAAACTAAACCCGAAAACAGATGGTATTAAACCATACTGCATGCGGAATGTCAATGTTTTTTTTTGAAAGGTCGGACGGCCATTTTTGCTTGTAAAACGTACGGTTCCGGACTATAATAGTTTTTATCATCGCACAGGAGGTCCAAAGTTATGGAACAGACCGCCCAGGAAAAGAAAAAGACTGTTTTCTCAGGCATTCAGCCGAGCGGTGTACTGACGCTCGGAAACTATATCGGAGCGCTTCGCCGCTTTTCGGAGCTGCAGGATACATACGATTGTATCTATTGCATTGTGGACGAACACGCCATCACCGTCCGTCAGAATCCGGCCGATCTGCGGCGCCGTTGTCTTGAGCTGGCGGCGCTCTATCTGGCCAGCGGACTCGATCCCGAAAAGTGCATCATCTACTGCCAGAGTCATGTCAGCGCCCACGCCGAGCTGGGTTGGATCCTGAACTGCTACACCTATATGGGTGAGCTGAGCCGGATGACCCAGTTCAAGGATAAATCCGCCAAGCATGCCGACAATATCAATGCCGGCCTCTTCACCTATCCGGTTCTGATGGCGTCCGACATTTTGCTTTATCAAACGGATTTCGTTCCTGTAGGAGCCGATCAGAAGCAGCATCTGGAAATCACACGCGATATCGCCCAGCGCTTCAACAGTATCTACGGCGATGTATTCACTGTTCCCGAACCCCTGATCACCAAAACCGGCAGCCGCGTCATGAGTCTTCAGGATCCGACGAGAAAGATGAGCAAGAGCGATCCGGAGGACACTTATGTCGCCCTGCTCGACACGCCTGACATCATCCGGAAAAAGATCAAACGCGCTGTGACGGATTCCGACGGCGAGATCCGCTACGATCCCGAAAACAAGCCCGGCGTCAGCAATCTGCTGAGCATCATCAGTTCCCTCTCCGATCAGAGTATCGATTCTCTCTGCGCCGAACTCGACGGGCAGGGCTACGGAGCGCTGAAAAACCGCGCGGCCGATTGCGTCATCACAGCTCTGGAACCGCTCCAGGCTGAATATGCCCGGATCATCTCCGACAAGGGGCAGCTGCTGAACCTTCTGCTTGCCAACGCCGAACGCGCGTCCCGGCTGGCAAACAAAACGCTTCGGAAAGTTCAGAAAAAACAGTGTATAGAAAAAAGAAATCTTGGACAGGGGAAGATAGTAATTAAAGGACCTTGTGA